>JACQGG010000228.1 GCA_016199665.1 Acidobacteriota bacterium
CATTCGCGTTCATTCGCGGCCCGCGTTCATTCGCGTTCATTCGCGGCCCGCGTTCATTCGCGTCCATTCGCGGCTCACATTCCCACAATCACCCGATCTCCATCACTTAGCTTTTCAGCGCCTTCCACCGCGACTGATTCGCCCCCGCTCAATCCTTCCAGCACGTAATAGAACGCTCCCGATTCCAGGCCGCGGCGGATCACGCGCTGTTCCACCCTGTCGCCTTTGATGACAAAAACGAAATCATTGTTGTCCCTTCGGACCACCGCCTCCTTGGGAACAAGCGGGAGGGCGGCCGCCCCCGGTTTGCCGCTCGCCTTCCCCTCAGCCAGAAAGTTCACCCGAGCATTCATTTCCGGACGCAGTTGCTCGTCCGGATTTTCCACCTTTACCTTCACTTGCACGGTCGCCTTGGCGCGGTCCGCCTCGGGGGCGATCTCGGCGACAAAGCCGGCATATCGCAAGCTGGGAAAAGCTTCGGGAATTATTTCCGCGCGCTGGCCCATCCGGAGGCGTGCAAAATCGGTTTGACTGATATCCAGCTCGATTTGCAGATCGCGCAAATCAGCCAGAGCGACCACCGAAGTGCGGGCCCCCGACTCGCCAAAGGCCGAAGGGGTGACCATTTCGCCCCGTTCCACCATTCTTTGCAAAATCGTTCCCGCAATGGGCGCCCGGATCTCGGCGCTGGCCAGTTGCGTCTCGGCGTAATCGAGCGCCGCCCGCATCTGCTGCAACTGGGCTTCGGCGGCGCGGATCTCTTCCACCCGAGGTCCGACCTCCACGATGGCGCTCGCCTGGCGGGCCGATTCCAGCAGGGCGCGCGCCACGTCCCGCTGGGCCAGAGCGCGGTCCAGGTCCGCCTGGGATGCCACCTTTTCGCCAAACAGGCGTTCCATGCGCGCATATTCCTGTTCGGCGTTTTTCAGACTTGCTTCCGCCTGCCGGACAGCCGCCAGGGTCTGGAGTTTCTCCTCCGGACGCGAACCGGCGCGCAACTGGTCCAGTCTCGCCTGCGCGGCAGCCACATTGGCGCGCGCCTGGTTTCCCTGCGCGCGAAATTCATCATCCTCAAGCCGCACCAGGACCTGGTCTTGGATGACCTTGTCCCCCTTTTCCACGCCAATCCACGCGACGCGCCCCATGACTTTTGAGCCGACCGCAATCTTGTGGTGCGCCACGACATAGCCGGACACGCTCAGAACAGTATTGCCGGCCTGCACATCTGCGGCCTCGATTTTCACCTCGGCCGCCCCGACTTTCTTGGGTCCGGAAAAAAAATGAAAGGCGCCGAATCCCGCCGCCACTACCAGCACGGAAAAAATCAGCAGGTATAATTTCGGTTTTCCCCCTCCATGGCGTTGGGTCGGCTCCGCGCTGCGATCGATGCGCAGGCTCTTGAGCCGATCATCCAGGTCAGCTTGTTCTTTGGCCATAGCGTTGACTGCGGATCCTCGGGTATCCTCACGTCGACCGCAATGCATCGACGATCTTGAAGCGCGCGGCCCGAATTGAAGGGAGCAGGGAGCCAAAGAACCCGATGCCGATCCCGAAAATGACCGCGGCCAGGACCAGGCCCGGCGTCACCCGGAAGTTAAACGCGATCTCACTGAAGTTGATGAAATTAGAAGTCCCCGTCGAAACAAAGTTCAGCGGCAGTGCCAGCACAACGCCGATCCCGACCCCCAGCAGGGCCACCGCGACCGACTCCAGAACGAACGCGATCAGGATGCTGCTGCGTCGGAATCCAAGCACCCGGAGCGTCCCGATTTCCCGCGTCCGGTGGGACACGGCGGCATACATGGTGTTCATTCCCGCAAAGCAGGCCCCCACGGCCATGATAAAGGAGACAAAGACCCCCAGACCCTTCAGAATATCAGACGACGGCCCCTGTTGTTCCTCGTAAAAGCTCCGCTCCGGCAGGGCTTTCAACTGGAGACGCTGATCGTCTCCAATCCGCTTGGCAAGGGACGCCAGCGTCTCGGGGCTCTCCACTCTGAGCAACACAGACGAATAATTAAGGCGCCTGGTTGTGTTCCTCAAGACATTGACGTCCGCCCAGATTTCCGACTCAAAGGCTTTCCCGTCCGCCTCAAAGAGCCCCACCACCCGGTAATCAGTCGTTTGCACCCGAACTTTATCGCCAACCTCCAGACCTTGAAACCGCTCTGAAATGCGGCGGGAGACCACCGCCTCCGGCAGTCCCGTTTGAAACATTCTTCCCTGAACAATCTTGAAGCCGGAACGAAGCCGGATGGACATCGGCCCAATGCCACGAATAATGATGTTTCCGCCCTGCGTCTGGCCCTTGCGCGCCCGGTAAAACAACGTGATCACTTCCGGAGATACCAGCGGCTGATCGCCCTCGCGGGCGATCCCATCCAAAAACCGCAGGCTGTCCAGGTTACCGCGACTCACATCGCTCATCATTTCGGCCGTGGTCCCGTTGCGAAGTACGATCAGGTTGAGCGGCTCGCCGCTACTTGCAAGCGTCAGATCAATTCCCCGGGCCAGCGCCATGACCATCAGGAAAACAGCCACGGTCAGCCCGATGCTGGCCGCGGTGACCAGCGTAGAGCCCTTTCGCACCAGCAAATTGCGGATGTTGTATTTCAGTGGCAAGACCATCATTCCACCTGGCGCAGCGCGTCCGCGATGGTCATGCCGGAGATCCTGTAGGCTGAGTAAGCGACACTCGCGCCGCCGACGGCCAGGGCCAGAAGGAACACTCCGGCCAGCGTGCGCACCTCCGGCACAAAGGACGCGAAGTTGGGAACATAGAGGCTGACGTCGAAAACCTGGAAGAGCACGGCGGCTCCCCCCACTCCCAGCGCCCCTCCCACAGAGGCCACCAGCATGGATTCGCCGAGAAACAGCCAGGCGATGGCGCCTCTCTGAAACCCCAGCGTCTTGAGCGTTCCGACCTCTCTGGTTCTCTCGCGCACGTTCATCGCCATGCTGTTGGCCATGACCAGCAGGAGCGAAAAGACGATGGCCAGAATGATGCCGAACATAAACTGCTTCACGTTGCCCATCATCGACTCGAAACTCATCGCAAACTCTCGTTCATTCTCTGTTTTGGTGGGAGCGTCGCTGTTGACGAACATGGAATCCACTGCCTGCGCGATTCGAGGAACGTCTCCCGGAGACGCGGCCATGATGCCAAAGGTCCCGACCCTGTCCTTGGCCCACGAGGGCCCGATCTGGTTGAGGTAGTCATAATGGAAAAAGAGAGTCTTTTCGTCCCCGCCGGTGTAGACGCCATGAACGATCATCTCGATGTCACGGCGATAAATGGGGCTCTTGAGCGTGATCCTCTGGCCCACCTTAAATCCGAACAAATCGACCAGCTTCTCTCCGACCACCGCGCCCTGCCGGTCATCAATAAACGCCGCCCACTCGGAGTCGGACATCCTCATTTCGGGCAGGTAGGTGCGCAACCGGCTGGCCTGGACGGCGAAGCTGGCGAAGAAAATGCGCGAGTCCTTGTAAAAGCCGCCAAACCATTGGTACGGGAGCACCAGCCGGACGCCGGGAACGGTTTCAATGCGATCCCGATAGGCGTAAGGCATGAAAAAGGTAAGAGACACGGCATGCCTTGTGACCAGCCGCAGCGGATTGGCGCGCTCGCTGCCGCGGGTGAACTCCGTCAGCACCGTCGCCAGAGTCACGACCAGAAACAAAGAGACCGCCATGCTGGAGACCGTCAGCAGCGTGCGTCTCTTGTTGCGCAGGATGTTCTTAAAAATCAGTCTCCAGTATTTCATGCTTTATGCGTTGGCGCCGTGAAGGGCATTGTGGGTCGAAGGGGGCAATTTTCACTTTGATCGTTGGCTTCAATCAAAGGCTTCAATCAAAAGTAACCAACACCGCACCAGCGTAGCAAAACTACGATCTTTCATCAAACTAAGCCGCTCGGAGGTGACGTTGCCACACCGGGAGAGCAATTCCGATTTTCGAAAAGGGGAAGCGGCCCGACACGCGCCTGAACTTACCGGTTCAATACATGGACCGCTTTGCCCAGGGCGACCTTGGCGGCTTCCATGACCGTCTCGGCTAAAGTGGGGTGCGCGTGGATGGTCCGCGCCAGATCTTCGGCGGAGTTCCCCATCTCGATTCCCAAGGCCGGCTCGGCAATCAGAGCTGATGCATCCGAGCCAATGATCTGCGCTCCCAGGAGTTGTTTTGTCTGTGCGTCGATGACTACTTTGGCAAAACCGTCGCTCTCGTTGACCGACAACGCACGGCCATTGGCAGAAAAGGGAAATTTCCCGATGGCAACCCGGTAACCCTGTTCCCGGGCTTGCTTTTCGCTCAGGCCGACGACAGCCACTTCCGGATCACTGAACACGACGGCCGGCAAGGCCCGGTAGTCGACTTGGGTATTTCCACCCGCGATCACTTCCGCGACAACTTCACCTTCTTTGCTCGCTTTGTGAGCCAGCATGGGACCGCCGATGATGTCCCCAATGGCATAAATGTGAGACACGTTGGTCTGCAACTTTTTGTCAACAGGGATAAAGCCCTGCGTGTCCACCTTCACCCCTGCCGCCTCCAGGTCGAGGCGGTCACTGTTGGGGCGGCGACCGACGGTGACAAGCAGATAGTCGGCCTCGATGACCGCGGCTTGGTTCCCCGCCTGGACAGTCAACCTGACTGCCTCGCCTGACTGCTCGACTTGCGTGGCGCGCGCACTCACATGAACCGCCACATTCTGTTTGCGCAGCTTTTGGACCAGAACACGCGCAATTTCCGGATCAAACCCGGGCAGGAGCTGGTCCATCATTTCGACAAGGGTCACCCGGGAGCCAAGCTTGGCATACAGGGTGCCAAGCTCCAGCCCAATATAGCCGCCCCCCAGAACCGCCAGGCGTCGAGGAACGGCCGTCAGCGCCAGGGCCCCGGTCGAACTCAAGATCCTGCCTCCGAACTCAAATCCCTTGAGCTGCACGGGACGGGAACCCGCGGCGATGACAAAGTTTCGCGCCCGAAAGCGGCCTCCGCTCGGGACCTCAACCTCTTCCGGGCTGACGAATCGTCCGAACCCTTGGATGATGTCGACCTTGTTGCCCTTGCACAGATGCGCGACGCCGGCGGTCAACTTTTCAACGATGCCGTCCTTCCATTGCTGCATCCGGGCCATGTCGACGCGGACGGGACCGGTACTAATCCCCATGTTTTCCGCATTCTGGACTTTCTCCACAAGCCTGGAGGCCGAGATCAGGGCTTTGGACGGAATGCATCCTACGGTCAGGCAAACGCCGCCCAAACGCTCCTCCTCCACAATGGCCGACTTCAGTCCCAGTTGTGCGAGGCGAATCGCGGCCACATAGCCGCCCGGCCCTCCCCCGATGACAAGCGCGTCATATTGTGTGGTGTTTTGCGTGGTGTTCATGCATGCTCTCCTGCTCTGATTCTCTCAGGAAAATAGCCGGGACAAAAGTTGTCTCCGTGAACCGGGAGTTGTCGGGGCCGCAAACGAACGCAAATTCAACCGCCGGGGCCATGATTTTGCCCGGCGCACTCTCGCTTCCATCTTCGAACTCCGGCACTCCATTCTGACTGAATCCTTCGATTAAGTCCTTCGCCAGCGCCGCGCCTTTGCGGTAAGATCTTGCTCACATCTTTCCCAAGGAGGCAATCATGTTGGACTGGCTTGAAAAGAGGCATGTGGAACTGCTGACGGCGCTTCGCATTGTGGCGGGATTTATTTTCTGGGAGCACGGCGCGCAGAAGCTTTTTGGCTTTCCCACAGGGAACCCGATGGCATTTCTCACGCTGGTGTGGTTTGCGGGCGTTATCGAGTTTTTCGGCGGGCTTGCGATCACACTGGGACTGTTCACCCGCGCCGTGGCGTTTCTGGCCGCCGGCGAGATGGCGGTCGCCTATTGGACCCAGCATTCTCCCAGAGGCTTCTGGCCTGTGGAGAACATGGGGGAGCGCGCTGCTCTGTTCTGTTTTATCTGGCTTTACATTTCCGCAGCCGGCGGCGGGAAGCTGCAGCTTGGCAACCTGCTGGGGAAGAAGTCTGACTAGCCTCGCGGGTTGCAGAAAAGCAGTCTGTTGAGAAGTTGTCGCTAAGCGCTTAGCGGATCAACATCGACAACAAATTGTCGATGTTTGCGGAAACACTGGTATGACGGCTCTTTAAGGGCTACGTTTTAAGGGCGCAGTCCGCGAAAAAGCGTAGTTACAAGAATTTGCCAACTTGCTACGCAAAGATCTGAGGGCGACAGAGCCGGAACCCTGGCGTGAACTGGGTGAACTGGGGCGGATGCTTGCTTTCTGACGCTGTTATGCTATTGTTTTGTAAACCAGTATGAGCCGGGGAGGAATGCCGCGGCGCGGGGTCCCCCGAGGCTGTCTTCTTTTTGGTATGCCGCTCTACAGACAAGGATTGAGGGCGCGCGGGATGTTCGGCAGAAGTCCCGGACACGGGTTACACCAGACCCGGATATCCATGACATCTTCCGCCATTCTACCCCTGGGGTGGAGCGCAATACTCATACTAGCCACGTTCCCGGCACCGTTGCGCGCGCAGTATTCGCAGACGATAATCCGGGCGGAAGTCAATCTGATTCGCGTTCTGTTCACCGCGTTTGACAGACGAGGCCGGCACGTGACGGGACTGACCAACGGAGATGTGGAAATCTACGAAGACGGTGTAAGACAGAGTCTGGAGTACTTTCGCAAACAGACAGACGCCGAATCGCAGGAAGAGCCGCTGGCCGTCGCTCTCCTGATGGACACAAGCGGCAGTGTCAAGGACAAACTACCGCTGGAGCAGACTATCGCGATTGACTTTCTTAAACGTGTGTTGCGCCCCCAAAGGGATCGGGCGGCCATTGTCCGCTTTGACACCCGTGTCACGCCGGTGCAGGACTTTACCGACGACATCGGACAACTCGAGTCCGCATTGCAGTCCCTTGTATCCGGCGGCACCACAGCGCTCTACGATGCCATCTATCTGGCTTCAGAGGAGAAGCTGAAATCGGCCCCCGGGCGCAAGGTAATGGTTGTGGTCAGCGACGGCGAGGACACCTCGAGCAAGACGACCCGCAAACAGGCAATTGAAGCCGCTCAGAGAAACGATGTGACGATCTTTGCCGTGGGTATCAACTCACAAGGTTCCAGGCCGGAATTCGTTCCTTTGAAGGAGTTTGCTCAGGAGACGGGCGGACGTTTTTTCAATTCGCGGCCGGCGACGCGGGAGATGACACGGGTTTTTCACGAGATGGTCGAGACACTAAAGCAACAGTATGATGTCTTTTATTACTCCACCAACCAGAAGAAAGACGGGACATTTCGCGCCATCAAGATTCTTCTGAAGAAGAAGCACGCCCGGGTACAGCATCGGGTGGGTTACTACGCCCCACGTTAAGAAGAGCCAGGCGCACAAAGCCGTTGCTGAAATTCTTATATGCCCTGCGGGCATGGCACAGGTAACGCCGGGGCAAGGCAGTTGGCTCCGGGCGCGCTTAGGTAGATAATAGGGAAGGTGACCGCGGGTAGAGGTCCACCGCGGGGTTTCACGACGACACCTTTGGAACGGGCCGGCCGCCGTACACATAGGGCGGCTGCAGGGTGACCGCCAGACAAAGTTCCAGGCTTGGAATTCCGGCGGGCCACTGGAGGGGAAACATGAAATACACAGTCATGACATTTCTGTTGCTTCACCTGCCGGCTGGCATGCTGGCGGCGGCTCCACCGCCCTTTCAGTCCCCTCAGTCAGGAACAACCCGGAGCGCTCCGGCAATGCACACCATCCGAGGGCGTTTGTACATGCCTGACGGCTTTCCGGCTCAAATCCAGATCCGGGTGACGCTGAGAACCATCACCCAGGCGATCGTTCAAGAGGCTTTCACGGACAGCGTTGGCAATTTCGAGTTCCGCAGCATCCCAAACGGGAATTACGAAATCGTGACTTGGGGAACCGACGAAGGCGAAGCGTCGGCGGAAAAGATTGAAGTCTCCAGTCGCGTATCCCGAACATTTTTTGCCAACATCTTCCTGAGGTCGAAGCCGGAAGACTCCCTGCCAAAACCAAAGGGCGGGGTGGTGTCAGTCGGCCAGTTGGATCCGAAAATCCCCAAGTCCGCCCGCAAGGAGTACGAACGCGGGGTCAGCGAGGTCGCTAAAGGAGACCACGAAAAGGCGATTGCGCGCTTCCGGCGGGCTGTGGAAATTTACCCCAGGTATTTTCAGGCGCTCAACGACCTGGGGGTTCAGTATTCCAAGCTCAGCAGGTTTGACGAAGCAGAAACGGCCTTCGTTAATGCCACAGCTCTGGACCCGCATGCGGCCTTTCCCTATCTGAACCTGGGCTGTATGCGGATTGCCCAGAAGCAATTCCCTGAGGCAGTGAAGACTCTGACGCGGGTAGTGGAACTGGATGCGATGAATTGGGCAGGGCATCTCTGGCTGGGGGTGGCGTTGATGGAAACCAAGCAATACGATTCATCCCGAGAGGAGCTGGAGAAAGCCCTGTCGCTGGGCACGGGTCCAGAGGTTTTCAGCGCGCGCTTGTACCTGGCAAACTTGTACATCCGCCAGGGAGATTTGATCCGGGCGATTGAGCAATCCGAGCTTTATCTGAAGGATGCTCCCAAAGTGGAGAACGCGGATGAGGTCCGCGAAAAGATTTCCCAGATGCGCTCTTTGCTTGAGAAGAACAAGGCTTCTGAAACTGCCCAGCCGTGACGAGAAGGCCGGAAGAATTCAAATACGAAAACGCGGATCACGACCTTGACATTTGCGGCATAGTCTTTAACCACTCTTCCTCTTACTCCGATGGGCCAGAAGGGAAAAGGTCTATTAAGGAAGTTCAGGCAGAGGCAAAAAAGAACGGCTGGCACGTATTTGAAACGCACGTGCGCTATTCCGCGTCTTATCCGAAGGCAGCTCGCGAAGGCACACCCATCGGCCTTACCAGTTACGTCCGGTGGGAGGTCACATCTGAGTTCTCTCGTTTTGTCGATGAGTTTCTTGTTGCAATCAAGCTTTCTAAGATCCCCGAATGAGTACAAAGTTTCTCGATTACGAGTTAGCGCTGCTCCTTGCCAAGTACGGCCGGAAGGCTGTCGTCACTGCTTTGTCTCAAAAGCTGAATCTTTCGCTGGAGCAGCTTGAAGCGACTCTACGAGATCTGGATAGTGAGGAGACCCCATCGCACCGTGCCACTAAAGCGCGGAATGTCCCAAAAATCGAGACTCTGGTAGCGCAATATCCCGAGAAAGCTGAACCATTGCAAGTCCTAACCGAAAGGTTCCAGTGCGAGTCTTTCCTGCCCGAACTGCGAGACGTAAGACGTTTTTTTGAGCAGTATTCACGAAACCTCGGCCATGTCAAGTCTCGGGCTGCCTCATATCCAAAGCTGATCAGGCTCCTTGCAGACCTTGATGTGTCCGAGTTAAACGCCGTGTGCCAAAGCTCACAAGTGGGCCAGTACTCATCGCTGGGTATTCTCTCCGATGAGATTCTGAGGCGGCGGAAATGAAGCGCTGCGGACGTGGCAAGTGCCCAACAGGATGCCCTACCCGACCCGAATGTACTTGGCTGGCTGAGTAGTTGTTCACGCCCGGAACATTACCACCGGGTTAGGTTGATCGTTGAGGCAGCTCGCATCACCAGACTTATCCAGCGACTTAATAATTATCGTCTGGCGTCCCCAGAGGCACGCGCCAAGTATGTCCTAGAAAGAAACGGATTGTCGCCTCTCCGGATTTTGGTGGGTAAGCTCTCGGAGATTGAGTTTGATGGTTACTTGCTTGTCTATTCCTACCAACACGAAGATGCGACAAGTCCAATACAGCTTACGGCTGGTGATGTTTTGACACTCCTCATAGATCGCAAGGATCTCGAACAATTTAATCAGGGAGACGTTACAAAACAGGAGGTCTTTAGAAGATCGAAAATTTTTGTAGACAATGAGCGGGTAGAGCTCTCCTTCTGGCACTTATCGACGCTGTCTGACGGTTATGGATTCTTGTCGCGCGAGTGACACGAATTGCGACAGAATCCAGGGTTGAACTAAGACCGGGACCAGACTATCCTCCCGGGCGAACCCGCAGCAGCAGCGCCGACGCGAGGGCGGCCAGCATGGCGCCGCTGAGAAACGCAACTGGGGCTCCCCAGGTTTGCCACAGCAGGCCGAAGAGCAGGCTGGCAGGAAGGCTGGCCAGGCCAATTGCGCCGTGATAAAAACCAAAAGCCGTGCCTCGCAGCCGCTCCGGCACAAGATCGGCCACCCAGGCTCGCTCGGCCGGTTCCGTCAGTCCGTAATAAAGCCCGTAGGCGAGAAAGATGATAATGAGCGCAGAGCGTGAATGCGCCAGGGCAAAACTACCGTAGATCACTGCGTAAACGAACCAGCCGGCCAGTATCAGACTGCGGCGGCCAAGCCGGTCTGACAGACTTCCGCCCGTGTAGGTTGCCCCGAGCTTGATGACATGATGCAGAGACCAAAGACTTGCGATCTGGGTGGCAGAAATCCCCGCGGCGGAGAGGCGAAGCAGCAGAAACGCGTCCGAAGAATTACCAAGGGTGAACAGGATCAACGCCAGCAGGAAGAACTTGAAGTCGTCTCCCAGTTCGGGCCAGCTCCCGGGTCGCGCCGCGGGACGGGCGCTGACCCGTGCAGCCACGGGCGATTCCCGGACCCCGGCCGCCACCAAGGCGATCACGATGATTGCGGGAATTGCCGAGAGCAGAAAAACCTGTCGTAGAGATACTCCTCCCACGGCCAGCAGACCCGCCGCAACGAGCGGCCCCAGCACTGCTCCGGCGTGATCCATCGCCCGATGAAATCCGAAAGCGCGTCCCCGCAACGCCGGCTCGGTGATGTCGGCTATCAGGGCGTCTCGGGGAGATGTCCGCAGGCCCTTTCCGACTCGATCGGCAAAACGAATGAACATGACAAAGGGCCAGGATCGGGCCAGGCCGATCAAAGGCCGAACCAGGCCGGCAAGCCCGTAGCCGACCAGAATGAAGGGCTTGCGGCGCGAGACGCGATCCGTCCAGATGCCTGAGACCACCTTGAGCAGCGCCGCCGCTGATTCGGCGACCCCTTCAATCAGCCCGAGAGCTGCCGCCCCTGCTCCCAGAACCGTGGTTAGAAAAAGGGGCAGCAGAGGATAGATCATTTCACTGGAAAGATCGGTGAAAAAGGAGACCAGACCGAGGAGGATGATGGCGCGGGGTAATCGTTTCATTGTGCTTGACGGTTCTTGGGTGGACTCGCGCTCCTCACGGATTGGGATTCACAACGCCGGTAGTCAAGCGCTCGCCGCGGATTTCTAGATACTTCCCGGTGCAAAGTGACTGTCTTCGTGTGGCACGGGCGTCCCGCCCATGCCCACCGTCCGGCTCCTTTTTGATGCACCGGAAAGTAGTTAAGTTAGTTAAGGCAAGATCAAACCCGGAGCTGGCCTTCGACCCGGTATTCATGGACACGCAGAAACAGGTTCCACCGGTATCATAGATCTGGCACGTAATTTGCGAAGAACAGCAGGCGAGGAGACTTGTTGCATGCTGGACACAATGAGCCCGTCGGCCCCATGAGCTACCTGACGATAGTCCCCTTCGGGTTCGGCTTTCTTCTCGGCATGAAGCACGCCACGGAAGCTGACCATCTGATGGCGGTGACGGCCATTGTCAGCGAGCAGCGCTCCCTCCGGCGTTCATCCCTGGTGGGCGCGCTCTGGGGTATTGGCCATACCGCTTCACTGCTGGGAACGGGCGTGTTCGTCATATTCCTCCGTTTCCAGATTCCTCAGCGTCTTGCCGATTGGTTCGAGCTTGGGGTTGCGCTGATGATCATCTCCCTGGGCACTCGTATTCTTTGCCTGTTGCCGCGCAAGGAAGGCCAGGCGCATCTCCATTTTCATACGCATGGCGGGCGAACCCATACCCATCTTCATTTTCACGAGAAGGGCGAGGCGCACAGTCTGAACGATGCAGGTGATTTCCGGCATGAAGTTCACAACACGCTTCCCATCGGCTGGAAGCCCTTCGCTGTGGGAGTGGTCCACGGGCTGGCAGGTTCCGCCGCGATAACTCTGATTGTCTTGACTGAAGTGATACGGGGCGGGTCCAGCGCGTTGGCGCTTGGTCACTTGGTGATGTTCGGTATGGGTTCGATCGGGGGGATGCTTCTCATGAGCGCCATGATCGGCCTGCCATTCGTTTATGCCGCCGGTTATATTGAGCGCATCCATATGCCCGTGCATCTTTTTGCGGGCGCGTCCAGCGTCGTGTTCGGCATTTATTACGGACTGCAGACGGCGGCCCGATTCTAGGAAACATGCATTCGTCAACGACACCGTTGCAGGCCATCAACCAGAAAGAGCTGGAACTGCGGCGCCGCGTTCACGAAGCTCGGGCCCAGGCGCAGGGAAGGGTTCAGGCCGCCCGGGACAAAGCAGAGCAGATGACCGCTCGCGCCAAACAGGAGGGTGGCCGCGAAGCGGAAAACTGCTACCAGCGAGAGATCGAACAAGCCCGCCGGCAAGCCGAGGAGATCCTGGAAGAAGGACTGCCCATGGAAACGCTCTGGCGGGTAGTGCAGTCGATGCATCAAGCGGCCCCTCAAGCCGGCGTGCATGTCGTGACTGGCGATACCGAAGTGGTGGACAAGGAAAAGGAGACGGGATTTTCATCAATACCGCGGGCATCGGAATCCTGGAGCATCCGGCGAGAATCGGCGCCAGCAGGATCGTCGACATGATGAGCGGCGAGCAGTTGCCGCGGATCTGCTGATCATTCCCGCAGGAACGGGAACCGCCAAGCCTTCCTGCGCCGGTGCAGGCCGAATTGTTCTATGGCGTGCTTCTGAATGTGTCCCATCGCTTCTTCCACCGAGTCGGTCAGGAGCAACAAATCGAGGTCTGAGGCGTCAACGGTTGCGGCTTCCACCATCCGCTTCAGTAAATCCACCAGGGGCTGCCAGTAGTCTTTCCCCATCAGAACCACTGGAAAGTTCTGTATCTTCTTTGTTTGAATGAGCGTGACCGCTTCGAAGAATTCATCCAGGGTCCCGACGCCCCCCGGCATGACGACAAATGCGTAAGAGTACTTGACCAGCATCACTTTTCTGACAAAGAAATAGCGAAACGTCACCAGGCGATCCAGGTAGCGGTTGGGCTCCTGTTCCCTGGGAAGAAGGATGTTGCAGCCGATGGAGTGTCCCCCGCCTTCCTGGCAGCCGCGGTTGGCTGCTTCCATAATGCCTGGCCCGCCTCCGGTCATGACCGTGAACCCCAGGCCGCTCAGCCCTCGGCCGACCTGGCGCGCCAGCGCGTAATAGGGATGCTCCTCACTGAAACGGGCCGAACCGAATACGGTGACACAGGGGCCCACAAAATGAAGTGCCCGAAAGCCTGTATTAAAC
>JACQGG010000229.1 GCA_016199665.1 Acidobacteriota bacterium
CTGCGGGAGTGCGGCCGGTTGCCAGGCCGGCGCAGTAACCGCATGTGCAGATTTCGAATAACAAAGACGGCGGGCCTCGAAAACAGGCTCGCCGGTGATTGGGGCGCAGTAACCGCATGTGCAGATTTCGAATAACAAAGACAGGAGCGACCGTTTGGGCTGGTCCCTGCGGTTTCGCCCTGGACTTTCAGGCATGACCGGGTTGGAGAGCAAGGTATGAGACTTAAGGAGTGCCTGTCGGCCTTGATTTTGGCATTGGCAACGGGTTGCGGCCAGAAAAGCGCAAATCTTCAGACCGGAACCGTTCCGCCGGACAGAGTCCTGTACGAAAACGGAGTGACCTACCTTGACAAGAGCCAGTACATCAAGGCACGGCTTGCCTTTCAGACGCTGATCAGCACTTATCCCGACAGCGAATTTACTCCCAAAGCGGTCATGGCCAACGGCGATTCGTTCTACCAGGAGGGAGGGACGGCCAACTGGCTGCAGGCCGAGGCGCAGTACAAGGACTATATCCTTTTCTACCCGAATCACGAGGATGCCGACGACGCGCAGATGAAGATCGCGGCCTTGAATTACCGCATGATGAAGGGCCCGGACCTGGATCAGACTTATGGCCGAAAAGCGGAAGCAGAGCTGAAAAAAATGATCCAGACTTTCCCCGAGAGCGATTTGATCCCGACGGTGAAGGACATGCTGCACGACGTCGAGCAGACGCTGGCGCGCTCTGAGGAGGCGGTGGGGGATTTCTACCTCCAGCAGCGCCGCAACTATGCCGCCGCAGAGAACCGATACAAGATTGTCGTGGACAAGTATCCGCAGTACGGCGGCAAGGACCAGACCTATTTCAAGCTGGCGGAGACTCAGGAAAAACAGGGAAGGATCACCGAGGCCGTCTACTACTACTCGCAGGTTGTCATTGGCTATCCCTTCAGCGACAAATTTGAAGAGGCCAAAAAGCGTCTGGTCCTGCTGGAGCAGCCGGTTCCGCCGGTCGATCCGGTGCGGGCGGCGGAAAACGAAAAGCAGCGCGTGGTCAAGGATTTCTCGCTCTGGGATCCGTTCCGCGGGATCTGGTCGGTGTTTTCCAGCAGGGAGGACCCCTACGAGCGCGCCCGGCGGAATGCCGCAGAGCGGGCGGCCAATGAAGATCCGGGCGGGCCCGACGCGGGCAAACCGGACGGCGCCAGGAACGATCGGGAGAAAAGAGCAAACGGCAAATGAAAACCAGGCTGTTGCTGGCCGACGACAGCGCGACGATTCAGAAGGTCGTTGCTCTCTGCTTTGCCGATGAGCCGGTCGAACTTCGAACAGCCTCGTACGGGCAGGAGGCGGTGGAGTGTCTGCGCTCCTGGCGGCCCGACGTTCTTCTGGTCGACGCGCTGCTGCCGGGAATAGACGGCTATGAGATGTGCCGGCAGGTCAAGCTCGAGAGCGGGATTCCAGTAGTCCTGCTGGTCGGCACGTTCGAACCCCTTGATTTTGAACGGGCGGAAGCATCCGGCTACGATGCCTACCTGACAAAGCCCCTTGACAGCGTCCACCTGGTCCGGCTTACCAAGGAGCTGGCCGGCCGGAGCGTTTCTGCAACGGTGGAGGCGGAGAAAAGAATCGGCATTCTCGAGTTTAGTGAGCCACAAGCGGCGCCGACGCCCCGAATCTTGCAGATTGAGGAGCTGTGCCTGACTCCCTGGAATCATCGAATCACTCCACGGCCCAAGGCGGCGTTTCCTCCGCTTCCCGCTTTTCGCGCCCTGGAGCCTCCGGTCCCGGCCGTTCGTTCCCCGGAGGAATGGCAGCAGGACGCAGCCGACGTCGTCGACCGTCTCCTCCCGCACTGGATGGAGAGAATCCGCGCCGAACTGATGGAGGAACTGAAAAGGACCGCCCGCCCAGGCCCGATCGTCGAGGGCGATGCCCGCTAAGTCCTGTCAGCCTTTCCCAACCGGCCGCTGACATCTGATCCCTCAATCTTATGAATTCCAATCCGATTCCCAAGAGTTACGATTCGCGCGCGACCGAGGAACGCTGGGTCCATTTCTGGGAAGAGCATGATTTCTTCGTCGCCGACAATCGGTCTCCCGCACCCTCTTTTTGCATCGTCATGCCTCCGCCGAACATTACCGGTTCCCTCCACATGGGACACGCGCTGACGACGACCTTGCAGGACGTTGTGGTGCGATGGAAGCGAATGCATGGTTTCAACACTCTTTGGGTTCCCGGCACCGACCATGCGGGAATCGCCACGCAAAACGTCATCGAGCGCCGGCTCGCGGAGCAGGGGATTCACCGCAAGGACCTGGGGCGGGAGAAGTTTGAGCAGATTGTCTGGGAATGGAAGGAGAAAGCGGAAAAGACGATCCATCATCAGATCCGGAAAATGGGATTCGGCTGCGATTGGACGCGGGTTGCATTCACCATGGAGCCGAGAATGTCGCGCGCAGTCCGCGAGGTCTTTGTCCGCCTTTATGAGGAGGGACTGATCTACCGCGGCGAATATATGGTGAACTGGTGCCCCCGTTGCACCACCGCCATCTCTGACCTGGAGGCGCAGCACGAACCGGAACAAGGGCGCCTGTACTATTTGCGCTACCCGCTTCGGGACTTTGCCGGCGAGATCGTGGTAGCGACGACGCGGCCCGAGACCATGCTTGGAGACACGGCCGTGGCAGTTCATCCCGACGACGACCGCTACCGGGACCTGGTCGGCAAGACGGCGATTCTGCCGCTGCTGGGACGGGAGCTCCCGGTCATTGGCGACTCCTTCGTGCAGAAGGAATTTGGCACCGGCGCCGTGAAAATCACCCCGGCGCACGATCCGAACGATTACCAGGCCGGACTGCGGCATAAGCTGCCGTTTGTTCAGGTCATCGACGAGCTCGGCATGATGACGCCTCAGGCCGGACCTTATGCCGGGCTGTCCCGGGCCCAGGCGCGGGAGAAAGTGCTGGAGGACCTGAGCCGCCAGGGGTTTCTTGTGAGGCAGGAGCCTCACTCGCTGAGCGTGGCCCGCTGCCAGCGCTGCAGCACGGCGGTTGAGCCGCTGGTTTCCACTCAATGGTTTGTGAAGATCGCCGCCCTGGCCGAGCCGGCCATCCAGGCGGTGGAAAGCGGCAGGATCCGGTTTGTGCCGTCCAACTACGAAAAGGTCTATTTCGAGTGGATGCGCAATATCCATGACTGGTGCATTTCGCGACAACTCTGGTGGGGCCATCGGATTCCTGCCTGGTACTGCCGGCAGTGCGGGCAGATGCAGGTGTGCCGGACCGACCCGGCGCTCTGTTCCCGCTGCGGCGCCGGCCAACTGCAGCAGGATCCCGATGTCCTGGACACATGGTTCAGTTCCGCACTGTGGCCTTTCTCGACTTTAGGATGGCCCGAGCCGACGCGGGACCTGGAAGTCTTCTATCCCAATTCGGTGATGATGACCGGCTTTGACATCATTTTTTTCTGGGTGGCGCGCATGATCATGATGGGGCTTCATTTTGTGGGTGACGTGCCGTTCCGGACTGTTTTCCTCAACGGGCTGGTGCGCACCGAGCAAAAGCAAAAGATGAGCAAGTCGAAGGGAAACGCCGTGGACCCCCTGGAGATCGTCGAGCAATATGGCACCGATGCGGTGCGGTTCACGCTGTCGGTCATGGCGGGATCAGGAACCGACATCGTGTTTTCAACCGACCGGGTGATCGGTTACCGGGCTTTTGCCAACAAGATCTGGAACGCGGTGCGCTTCGTGCTGCTGAACCTTCCCGCCGGCGCTTCTGCGGTTGAGTCGGAGGAAATGGAAGCTTTGGCGTCAAAGGGTCTGCTGACCGTGGTGAACCGGTGGGTCCTGCACCGGCTCAATGTCACGGTGGGTGAAGTCAATGAAACGCTGGAGAAATTTCGCTTTGACGAGGCATGCAACGCCCTCTACCATTTTTTCTGGCACGAGTTGTGTGACTGGTACCTCGAATTGAGCAAACCGGTGCTCAACCAGCGCTCAGGCGCCGACGTGGAGCAGACGGTCAAGACCCTGATTTACGTTCTGGACATGTCGCTCCGGGCGCTGCATCCGGTGATGCCCTTCATCACCGAGGACCTCTGGCAGCGGCTGCCGCATCGGGGCGTCTCGCTGGCCGTGGCAAGGTATCCGGTTGCGCGGCCGGCCTTCCACAATGCGGACGCCGAGAGTGAACTGTCCCGCATCATTGATTTTGTCACGGCGATCCGCACCGTCCGATCTGAAAACAACCTGGATCCCGGCCGGCGTTTGCCTCTGGAAGTGATGGCCAGTCAGGACGACGCAGGTTGTGTGGAACGCTACCTGGGCCCCATTCTGGCGCTGGCGCGCCTGAGCGGGATTCGCACCGTCGAGGCGCTGCAGGAAGATCGGACTCACTTGCGCGGCTTTTCGGGTATCGGGCAGTTCGCGCTGATTTCTGAAGAAGGGAGTGATGCCGGGGCAGAGGCGGAAAGACTGCGGAAAGACATCGCAAGACTGCAGCAGGAACTGGAACGCCAAGCAAAAAAGCTCTCCAGCCCGGAATTTCTCCAGAAAGCGCCCGCGGCTGTCGTTGAGTCGGCCCGGGAAAGAAGAGCGGATCTGGCCGGAAAACTCGACAAGGCCGCCGCCGAACTGCGGCGCCTGGATGGGGCATAGCCCAACTTCGTCACGGAACCGCATGGAGAAAGCGAGTTCCATTCTCCCCGCCGCTTGCTGACGCGCGCGGTTCGGACATTGGCCAAGGTGCACCGGCGCGTTACCGTCTGGGCAACACGCTCGCCCCCGCGGCTCCGTGACGAACTTGGGCCAGGTTGTTTCCATGAAAAAGCGGTCATCTATAAGAAAGCGGTCAGCCGTCAGCGGAGGGTCGATCTTGGGATTGGAGATTGTCTCATTTTCATCTTCGAGGGTGCACCCTCCGGGGCACGGTCAACTCTTGTCTGACATCGTTGGAGGCCAAACAGTGCATCGAAGCCCGCGCCACGTCATTTCAGGCCTCCCTTTTTCGATCGTGCGCCTGTCAGAAGCCGACAGCACCAATCGACTGCTGAAGGACTGGGGACGGGACTCGCCGGAGGATAATCTGGTCGTTGTGGCCGATTATCAGACCGACGGTCGAGGCAGGCTGGGCAGGCGCTGGGAATCCCCCCGCGGGGAAGGCCTTTATTTCTCCCTGCTGCACGCGCCCGTGGCGATGTCCGCGGCAGGGTGCATTCCTTTGATGGCCGGTCTGGTCTTGTATGACGCGCTTGCCCAGTGCTATCCGGCATTGCAGTCTCTCCTGGATTTGAAGTGGCCCAACGACCTCTTGCTGAATGGCAAGAAGGCCGCGGGGATTCTCACGGAGCTGGAAAACTCCTCGCAGGGAGATTCCTTTGTTTTGATCGGAATCGGCGTCAACTGCAGCCAGTTGTTTTTCCCGCCTGAAATCCCGGAGGCGTCGTCGTTGCAACTCGAGCTGGGGCATCCGGTAAATCGGGACTTTGTCCTTGAGGCATTTCTGGCCGGCTGGCATCGCTACCGGCTCGCAGGCGGCCGCGGTCCCGAGGCGCCAGCGCCTGCGC
The DNA here is from genome assembly GCA_016199665.1 of Acidobacteriota bacterium. Taxonomy (GTDB): domain Bacteria; phylum Acidobacteriota; class UBA6911; order JACQSX01; family JACQSX01; genus JACQSX01. Next base: position 5,551 of record JACQGG010000229.1, read on the forward strand.
AAGAGCCGGAGACCGGCCGCTGGCCGCCGGTTGAGGAAGTCGTGGAGGGCTGGAAAAGAAGAAGCCGCTTTTGGAAACAGCAGCGCGTGCGATTCTCACTGGGCGGAGAAGTGCTGGAGGGAGTGACCTGCGACGTTGCCCCGTCCGGCGCGCTGGTTGTTCAACTGGAGGCGGGAGGGCGCCAGCAGATTTTTTCCGGCCAGGTTGATTGGATCCGGAGCACGGCGGCCCGGCGCTAATCACCCCGCCACATTCCGGTGCAAAATGAGTTTGAGCGCCACCGCAGAGCCGCAGAGGTCGCAGAGAATACGCGGAGAACAATGCCTCTGCGCAGGCTCTGCGCCCTCGGCGTCTC
>JACQGG010000223.1 GCA_016199665.1 Acidobacteriota bacterium
CCCCTGGCCCCCGGCCCCTCTACCCTGCTTTCAGGACACTCGCACCCGCTTGCCGTCGTTCCAGAGCTTTTCCAGGTTGTAGAAGCCGCGATGGCTGGGGACAAAAATGTGGACCACGAAACTCAGATAATCGAGCAGAATCCACTCGCCCCGCGGATATCCTTCGACGTGACCGGCGAAAAGACCCCGCTGCTTGAGCCTTTCCATCACCGAGTCAGCCAGCGCCTGCGTTTGTCGCGTGCTTCGACCCGTGGCGATCACGAAGTAGTCGGTGAAGCTGGATGTGGCGGAGATGTCCAGCAACACAACCTCCTCTCCCTTCTTCTCCTCCAAGGCCTGCCAGACGGCCTTCAAATCCTCTTCAAGGTTTCTCATACAGCCTGTACTTTCGGATGTATTGGTACACTCCCGGAGTCACCCACTTCTTCATGCGGACCGCGTTGGCCGGACGGCGTATCTCGGTGGACGAGACATTTGGGGCGCCCACATCGATGAGGAAACTATTCTGGTCCCAGGGGGCATCACCCGCGCGATACCAGCGAAGGAATGCGGCAACACGCGGATCCACGTCGGCTGGAAGTCTGCGGCTCCTGCCGCCGGGTCGCCGCACAAAGATCATGTGGAACTCCTCGAGCAGCGACTCAAAGCAATGCCAGGTGGCAAATTCCCGGAGAGTGTCCCCCCCCGCGATGAAATAAAACAGGACTCGGGAGCGGTACTGGCGGCGAAGCGCCCGCAAGGTATCGATGGTGTAACCGGACTGAGAGCTCAATTCGTAATGGCAAATCCGCAGTCTTGGATCGTCCTGCGTCGCGAGGGCGACCATACTGCAGCGATGCCACTCGGGAGAAATTTTCGATCGGCTCTTGTGGGGCGGAGTGCGCGCAATCAGGAACCAGATCTGATCCAGGCGGAAAAGCTTGCGCACCTCCCGGGCCACATGCAAATGCCCGATATGAACAGGGTCAAAAGTGCCTCCGAGAATTCCAACCCGCAAAGTGTTCAAGCCGCTTCTCGTAGCTTCAGGGCAAACAGATCCATCAGTTGCCGGATGCCTTGCTGGGTGACGGCGGAAATGGCCACAAAGGGCACGCCCTCCCTGAGCGCCAGTGACTCCACCGCCTTCAGGCGGTTTTCATCCTGCAGAATGTCGAGCTTGCTGGCCACCAGAATCTGTCGTTTCTGCGCCAACTCCGGCTTGAACAGGGACAACTCGCGGCGGATGACGCGATAGTCTTCCAGGGGATCCCGGCCCGAGCTTTCGGAAACGTCGATCAGATGCGCCAGCAGCTTGGTGCGCTCCACATGCCGCAGGAACCGATCTCCCACCCCGCTCCCGCGATGCGCGCCCTCCATCAGACCCGGAATGTCTGCCACGACGAAGTGATACTCTGAAGTATACTCGACCACTCCCAAGTTCGGCGTCAGTGTCGTGAAAGGATAATCGGCGATTTTCGGCCGGGCGGCGGAAATCACTGAGATCAGCGTAGACTTGCCCACGTTGGGAAATCCGATCAACCCAATGTCCGCCAGCAGCTTCAGCTCCAGCCGGAGTGTCTTCTCCTCGCCGGGCAGTCCTTCCTCCGTCCGCCTGGGCGCCTGGTTGACCGAACTCTTAAAGGCGGCGTTGCCCCGGCCCCCCTTGCCGCCGCGGGCGACCAGGACCCGTTCATCCGGATGCTGGAAGTCGTGCAGCAGTCGACGATCCTCCTCAAACACTTCTGTTCCAGCGGGAACTTCGATGATCAGATCCTCTCCATCCCTTCCGTGTCGCTCGCTCCCCATCCCATGTTGCCCGCGTTCCGCCACAAAGTGCTGGTTGAACCGGAATCGCAGCAGCGTATTCAACTGCGCACTGCTGCGCATGTAAACATCACCGCCGTTGCCTCCATCGCCGCCGCTCGGTCCTCCCCGAGGCACAAACTTCTCGCGGCGAAACGCCACGCAGCCGTTGCCCCCATTGCCGGCCTTGACATAGATCTTGGCCGTATCGATAAACATAACACCATATTAACGACAACGTTCTGTGCCCGGCAACCCGAAGCCCCGCGCCGTCCAAGAGCGCAAAGCTGCGGAGAAGACGCATGCCAATAGAGGGAACTGAAGGATGGGAATCGGAGGCTCTGCGACTTTCCCGCGGCCCCTGCGACGCTGAGTTGAATAAGGGGGATAATCCCCACTCAGACGAGAGGTTGTTCACTTGTCGCGGAGATGGCAATTTTGGCGACAAAATCTTTGCAAAAAAACAACAAGTCACTCCCCGGCTGAGAGCAGCGGGTCTTTTTACCGGGCCAGCATGGCTTGCTCAATGCGGACAAATCTGCCCTGGCGGCCCAGATTCTGAAACTTGACAAAGCCGTCAACCTTGGCAAACAGAGTGTCGTCGCGTCCGCGACCGACGTTCAACCCCGGCCGGATCGGCGTGCCCCGCTGGCGCACCAGAATTGAGCCGCCGGTGACAAACTGACCGTCGAAGCGCTTCACGCCCAGCCGCTTGGACTGGCTGTCGCGCCCGTTTCGCGAGCTTCCTACACCTTTCTTGTGAGCCATAGTCTGCTACCTCTTTTTCCCCTTCGACCGCGGGGTTTGGACTTTCGCCGACTCCTTCTTCGCGGCGGCCCCCTTGGCCCCCCGTGCAACTGTCTTGTCTGCGCGTGCCGATTTCCTGACCGCCGGAGCCTTCTTCGGGACCCCCTTCTTTCCTTTCCCCGCCGGTCTTGCCGGCTTTTCAACCTTTGCCGGCCTCTCAATTTGTGCCTGAACCGGAGCCGCCGCAACCCGGTTCTCCGCCGTGCTCCGGCGCTCCGAGTAAAGCCCCAATTCATCAATTCGCACGCGCATGACAGTCTGCCGATGCCCGCGGGTCCGCCGGTACTGCTTGCGGCGCTTTTTCTTGAAGATCAGAATCTTGGGAGACCGCAGCAGATCCAAAACCGTGCCAAAGACGTTGGCTTCTTCAACGCGCGGAGTGCCCAGTCTCAGATCATCCCCGTCGGCCAACATCAGCACTTCGGAGAAAACAATGCTGTCGCCGGGCTTGGCATTTTGCCGCTCCACTTGAATGATGTCGCCCTGAGCTACCTTGATTTGCTTCCCCCCGGCGCTAATTACCGCATACACGGACCGTCCTCCATGCTCGAAAAAAAGTCTATTATAGGGAACGATGTCAAAACCGGTCAACCAGGATTAGCATTCAAGCCGCCAAGTGGCGGCTGACGAGGTTGTCTTCCCCACAGCGAAAATCATGACCGAACTGGACCGCGTCCACTTTCAGACAGACTGGCCCGCAGGGCGGCCCTTTCAGGTGATCGGCCTCGGTTTGAATGCCGTGGACACTATTCTTGTGCTCCCGCGCTATCCCGAGCATAACACAAAGCTTGAGATCGAACAGGCTCGCCGGCTCGGAGGGGGACAGACCGCCACCGCTTCATCGCTTTGCGCGCGGTACGGACTCAAGGTCCGCTACCTGGGGCGCGTTGGGGATGATGAGATGGGGCGGTTTTCCCTGGCCGACCTGAAGCAGGAGCCGATGGACGTGCGCGTGGACATCGTGCCGGGGGCATCCAGCCAGTTTGCCATCATCCTGGTGGATCGCCCGACCGGGGAGCGCACCATCCTCTGGAAACGGGATTCAAAGCTGCTGTTTGCGGGCAACGGTCCAAAACGAGAGCTTATTGTCGAGGGTCAGCTTCTCCACCTGGACGGGCACGACCAGCCCGCAAGCATTCGGGCGGCCCGATGGGCTCGCGAGGCGGGCATGCGGGTTTCTCTGGATATTGACAAGCTCCAGCCCGGGGTTGAGGAACTTCTGGCGCTGACTGACTTTCTGATTCCTACCGTCAGCTTTGTGCATCAGTTCTCTGCAAGCGCGGACTGGAGAGAAGGCTTGAAAGTTCTCTGCAAAGCCACTTCGGGATTTGTCGCGGCGACCCGCGGCAGCCAGGGTGCAGCAGCGGTCTGGCAAGACCGCATTTTCGAAATCCCCGGCTACCCGGTTGCTCCTGTTGACACAACCGGAGCCGGCGACGTGTTCCACGGGGCCTTCATTTATGCTCTATTCCAGAACTGGAGTGTCAGGCGCTGCCTGCAGTTTGCCAACGCCGCAGGCGCCCTGGCCTGCACCCGCTACGGCGCACGCGGCGGAATCCCGGCTCGCAATGAAGTGCTTCGGCTCGTCGACGGCTGACTTCCAATGGACGCCCTATTCAAGCTGTTTCTCCAGTTCTTCCGGACTGGTGGCCGGCCGCAGGCAGGCATAATCTCGGCAGACATAGGCGGTCGGCCTGCCATCGGCGGCGGTCTTGCCCGCCAGCAGCGGAATCTTCGCAGCCAGTGGAGCGTCGACCGCCGCAGCGACGGCCAGCGCCTTGTTGGGCAAAAATCTCTCCCGCAGCGGCCGCATAAGCCTCTCACGCGGCGGCCCCGGAACTCCCACCACGGCGATTTCCTGGACCGGTCCGAAGAAGAAATCCAGAGCCTGCAGCCAGTAGCCGAATGCGGACGGATGATCCGCCAGCGCCGCGCTCATGCGGCGCAGCATCTGCTCTGCAATCTGCCGGTATCTTTTCTCGCCCGCCAGCATGGAAAGTCGCAGCAGGTTGAGACAAGACACGGAATTTCCCGACGGAGTGGCGTTGTCAAAATACTCTTTCTGGCGCACCAGCAGAGGCTCGTGATCCGAAGAGGTAAAGTAGAAGTCACCCGCGGAGGCATCCCAAAACTTCTGCAACTGCAGCTCCATCAACTGCTGCGCTCTTTCCATCCACTCGACATCCCCGCTGGCCTGGTAGGTCGCGATCAGCCCTTCGATGACCTGGGCATAGTCTTCCAGGTAGCCGTTCAGTTTGGCCTCGCCTTGTTTCCAGCTTCGAAGCAGGCGTCCATTCACGAAGAACTGAGAAACAAGAAATCGGGCGTTGCGCAAAGCCGTTTCCAGCAGATTTCGGTCCCCAAAAACAAAGGCTGCTTCTGCAAATGCGGTCAGCATCATGCCGTTCCACGCGGCCAGAATCTTGTCGTCTCTCCCCGGCTTGACCCGCTTCTCCCGCTCTTCAAGAAGCGTTCGCCGCGCGCGCGCGAAGAACGCCAGCAACTCCTCAACCGTCATCCCGGTGGTCCGGCTGTAGGCCTCCAGATCAATGCGGTGATGCAGAATGTTCCGGCCCTCAAAATTGCCGGAGGCGGTGACATCGAAATACTCTCCAAACAGTTTCGCGTCTTCCCTGCCGAGAGCGGCACTTACTTCGTCGGGAGTCCAGACGAAAAACTTTCCCTCCTTTCCTTCACTGTCCGCATCCTGCGAAGAATAGAATCCGCCCGCAGGATCCAGCATTTCCCGCTGCGCGTAGGCGAGCGTCTCTTCCACAACCTGCCGGTAAAACCGGTTCCCGGTGACCTGAAACGCCTCCAGATAGAGCCGCGACAACAAGGCGTTGTCATACAGCATCTTTTCAAAGTGCGGCACCAGCCAGCGTTCATCCACCGAGTAGCGGTGAAAGCCGCCGCCCAACTGGTCAAAGATGCCGCCGCGCGCCATCTCCGTCAGGCTGACGTTGACCATGTCGAGCGCCGCATCGGAATGCCGGCGTCGGTAGTAGCGCAGCAGAAAGGCCAGGGCCATGGAACTCGGAAATTTCGGAGCTCCGCCGAATCCCCCATGGCGACTATCGAATTGTTGCAGGAGGCCGCGGTAGGCCTCGTCCAATAGCGATGGCGCCGGTTCCGCTTCCTTCAGGTTCAACTGCGCCGCTTCCTGCAGGCTCCGGCTGATCTTCTCTCTGTCTTTCTCCAAATCGCTGCGGCGAGCGCGATAAAGGTGCGCAATGCTTGCCAGCAGCCGCTTGAAGCCGGGCCGCCCGTACTGATCGTGCGGCGGAAAATAAGTGCCTCCGAAAAAGGGTGTCTGGTCAGGAGTCAAGAACACGGTCATAGGCCAGCCGCCGCTGCCGGTGGTCATCTGCACAAAATTCATGTAGATGGAATCCAGGTCGGGCCGTTCCTCGCGGTCCACTTTGATACTAATGAAATTCTCATTCATGACCGCGGCGATCGCTTCGCTTTCAAAGGACTCACGCTCCATCACGTGACACCAGTGACAGGCGGAGTACCCGATGCTGAGCAGGATCGGCTTGTCCTGCTCTTGCGCCGCGCGGAGCGCCTCGGGACCCCATGGGTACCAGTCCACCGGATTGTGGGCATGCTGCAACAAATACGGACTCGTTTCATTTGCCAGCCGATTGGTGTTCTTGTGTTGTGCAGACATGCATCTCCGATCTGTTATGAAAGGCGCCCGCTTTTCATAATAACCGCTAGGGGCTCACAGAGAGAAATCATTGGGGAACCCGTGCTCGGCCCGGGGCGGATCACACCTGCATCGTCCCATTAATTATTTAACTCAGACCAAGGTTAGCAAACGTTACTTTGGCCTTTCCGACGATTTTCTTTACCAGTAGCGGGACCGAGTCGCCGCCATCACCGTCGACGATTATCTACCGAGGAGCAATGAATACTTCGAACGGATGGTTGAAATTGTGATGCGCAATCAGGGGACCCTGGATAAGTTCATAGGCGATGGACTGATGGTGATCTTCGGCGCGCCGGTTGAGGATCCCTATCAAGAAGAACACGCGGTAAGAGCCGCTCTGGAAATGCAGCAGGAGTTTAGCCAGTTGTCCAAGAAGTGGCAGCTCCAGGGACCTGCCACTCGCATCGGTGTCGGAATCAATTCCGGCAATGCGATTGTGGGAAACATTGGTTCCACCCGCGCATGGAGTACACGGCCATTGGGGACACGGTCAA
>JACQGG010000224.1 GCA_016199665.1 Acidobacteriota bacterium
ATATTGAAACCTGAAATGGCGAAGTCTGGAAAAGTCTGGAGTAGAGGTAAAAACTGACTCTTAATCAGTAGGTTGGAGGTTCGATTCCTCCACGGCTCACTTTTTTCTCAACAAGTTACGGGCATCACCCCCCTTCGTTTTCTCATAGTTGCCGTTTTGTTGACGATTTTTCCAGTTCGCCCGAACCGACTGATTGCCGGAATCCGCAACGTCAACGTCGATTCCGCCGGACTCGGGAAGCCAGTCAAAATACATGTCGACGGTGACGCGTATGCTGCTGTGGCCCAGCAAGCGGCTGATTTCTCAATGCGCACCAGAATGGCTTGCAGAAGGAGCCTCAGGTCTACGGAAAACGGCAGAGTGGAAGTCCGCCTGGTGCCCACTGAAAGGGCTCGCCAGTTTCTTGGAGAAAACAGGGGTCTGCTATCCCGTCCACTGGTGGCCTGGAAGTCACTTTACCGCGTATCGCCCGTTCCCCGGCAGGTGCTGCCTTCTCGTCTGCCTCTCCTGGACAAGGGATTCCCAATCCATGACATCGGTCATTTCCCGCGGGCTGGCGTCGCTGCAACTGAACTTCGCATTGTACGTCTCGAAGGGCGATTCGTACCGGCGTTCGTAGACGCCGATCCGCCGGTCGATCTCCTTTACGGACAGGGCGGCGTAATTGATTTCTCGGCGCTTTCCTTCCGAGGGATTCGACTACGAGGGTGCGGTTCATCTGATCACGTCCTCCAGCTCGGGCACATAATTATCGATGATGTTCTTGATCTCTTCAGCAGCCTGGGCGATCTCGCCCTTCCGGCCGCTTTGCAGCTTCGCGTGTAGGTGGGGCGCCGGGATTTTCCGCCCCCTCTTGCGCTCGTGGCTGTCGTACCTGATCTCATCATACCACCGCCCATCGCGCTTCCTGTAGAAACTGAGCGCATCTTGGATATCGGCATTCGGTGCGTTGGGACCCTGCGACCGTGGGAACACGACCATGGGAACGCTTTCCATCCGCCGCGCGATTGTTGTAACCTAGCCTCGATGTTGTTATTTGTTTTTCCTGGGCAGTTCCGGAAGAACATGTTTTCCAAAGCGCTCGTAGGACGGGGGAGGTCAGTATGGGGGATAAGGCCGCGGAAAACCCGGGGCCACAAATTGAAGTCCCGGAACAATACAACCTGGCGGCTCATTTTGTGGATCGCCACGTGGCGGAAGGACGCGGAGGCAAGATCGCGCTGCGCTGCGAGGGCCAGACGCTGACCTACTCGCAAGTGCTCGATCAGGTCAACCGCGTCGGCAACGGCCTGCGGCGACTTGATGTGCGCGAAGAGCAGCGGGTGCTTTTGCTGCTGCCGGATTGTCCCGAGTTTGTCGCGGCATATTTCGGCGCCATTAAGATGGGTGCGGTCGCGGTGCCCACAAACACGGCGTTGCGGGCTCCCGACTATGCTTACTTTCTGGATGAGAGCAGAGCGCGCGCGCTGGTCGTCCACGCTTCGTTGTGGCCGCAGATTGAGCCGATTCTTGGAGCTCGCCGCTACCTGCGGCATGTCATCGTCAGCGGTGAGCCGAAGGCGGGATGCCTGTTCTGGGATGACTGGCTGGGGGAGCAGTCGGCGGCGTTGGAAGCTGCGCCGACCAGCCGGGACGACATCGCCTTCTGGCTCTGGACTTCCGGGAGCACCGGGTTTCCCAAGGCTGCCGTCCACCTGCACCATGACTGGGTCTACTGTTGCGAGAACTATGCGCGCGGCGTCCTGGGGATCGGGCCGGAGGACAGGGTGTTTTCCGCCTCCAAGCTTTTCCACGCCTATGGACTGGGCAATGCTCTTGCGTTTCCCTTCCATGTCGGGGCAACGGCCACTCTCTACCCGGGCAAACCTCAGGCCAAGGTGATTCTGCAGAAGGCCCACGAGGCGCGGCCGACACTCTTTTTTTCCGTCCCGACTCTCTATGCCGCCATGCTTCAGGAAACAGACGCGGAAAACCCTTATGACCTGAGCAGCGTGCGGCTGGGAATTTCCGCGGCCGAGCCGCTGGCTGCCGAGATCTATCGGCGCTGGAAGGAGCGTTTTGGTTTTGAGCTTCTGGATGGAATCGGATCCACGGAGGTGCTTCACATCTACGCTTCCCCTCGGGCGGGCCGGGTCAGACCGGGTAGCACCGGCCAGCCGGCGCCGGGCTATCAGGTGCGCATTACCAACGAAGCGGGCCAGGATCTCCCTCGAAATCAGGTCGGCGATTTGTGGGTGCGCGGAGAAAGCACCGCGCCTTATTACTGGAACCGGCACCAGTTGAGCAAAGAGCGAATGCAGGGCGAGTGGTTCTTAACCGGTGACAAGTACTACCAGGACGAGGACGATTACCTTTGGTACGCGGGACGCTCCGATGACATGTTCCGGGTGTCGGGCCAATGGGTCTCGCCGATCGAAATCGAGAACGCCCTGATTGAGCACCCGGCCGTTCTGGAATCCGCTGTGGTGGCCCACGAAGAAGAAAATCGCCTCCTGAAGCCCAAGGCCTACGTGGTTCTCAAGCAAGGATGGACCGGAGACGATGCCCTGGTTCAGGCGCTGCAGGATTTTCTCAAGCAACGGGTCACTCCTTACAAATACCCGCGCAGGATCGAGTTTGTGAAGGAACTGCCCAAGACGGCGGCGGGGAAGATTCAACGATTCAAGTTGAGAGGGGATGTTTCAAAGACGAACACAGACGCCGCATGATCCCGGCCTTCCCGCTTTGGAGAGGGCAGGGCATTCCCCTGCGTGGAGTTTGTCTCAATGTAGCAACCGAGCTGGCGGGGCTGACGCCGGCCCGGCCGGTCATTCCCTGCGTGGAGTTTGTCTCAATGTAGCAACCCGAGTTGCCGAGGCTGAAGCCGGCCCGGCAGGTCATCCCCTGCGTGGAGTTTGTCTCTCAATGTAGCAACCCGAGTTGCCGTGCCTGAAGCCGGCCCGGCAGGGCCCCCAGGATGGTAGCAGGGGCGAGCGCGCTTTTTGCGCGAACCCCTGGAAGGCGCCTCTCCAACAATGCAACCCGGCCCCGGCAGGGGCCGGCGGAAAAGCTCTCGCAATTTCTGACCCGGCTCGGTTCTGTCGGGTATGCCTTCGACGTATTTCCAGCTCCAGTACCACTTGATCTTCAGCACCAAGAATCGCCGGCGTCTTATCTCTGACAGCCTTGCGCCCGACCTGCATGCTTACCTGGGAGGAATTCTGCGGAATTTGGCAGCGGTGGCTGTGGCAATAGGAGGCGTGGCCGATCACGTCCACATCCTGGCCGGGCTCAAGCCGATTCATTCGGTAGCTTCTGTCATGCGAGAGTTGAAGTCCGGCTCGTCACAGTGGCTCCATCAACAGAAGGGCCTTGCAGCATTTTCCTGGCAGGCAGGATACGCGGCCGTTACGGTCAGTCCATCGGCGACGGAGAAGGTGCGCCGGTACATTGAGGCGCAACCGGAACACCATCGTCGGAAAAGCTTTCGCGATGAGCTGATGGAATTGCTGCGCCCGAGCGGGATTGCGTATGACGAGCGGTTTCTGGATTGATTCGCCGGCCCCTGCCGGGGCCGGATTGGATCAAAGGGGGAATCCGCTTCCAGGGGTTCGCCAAAAACGCTCACCCCCGGCTACCCTCCTCTCGGCCCTCCGGGCCGGTGTTGCCTGCACGCCAGACGGAGAAGGGAAGTTGTTCGTAGGCGCTAGCCCAAGTTCGTCACGGAACCGCGCGCGTCAGCAAGCGGCGGGGAACGATGAGCTTCCATCGATCTTGTTTCGTCTCCGGAACGCTGTGGCGGCCGGCAGTATGCCGTTGATTTCATGCAGGAAGCGAGTTCCATTCTCCCCGCCGCTTGCTGCCGCGCGCGGTTCGGGCAGTGACACAAGGATGCACCGGCCCGTTACCACTTTGGCAACACGCGCAGCCCTCACGGCTCCGTGACGAACTTGGGTGAGGGGGTACAAGGGAAAGCCCTGGGGGAGATCGGGGCTCCTGGGGCAAATGAGGCGAAAGGTTTTGGGGTGTCAGTCCAGCAAACTCACCAATTCGGTGCTATCGCGCATTAACGGCGTCGCCCAGACCTTCTGGAAAATCAAATCCGGATCCGCGATGAAGCGCGGAACTTCGCGCGGGCGTGTCCCCTCCCCTGCCCTGCGCGGTTCGTTGAAAATTTCGGAGGCGGTGAACCAAAAAAGCGGGGTGGGTTTGTTGCCGCTCACAAGGAGGTGTTACGCAGCCTGGCGCAGCTCTTCCGCCCACGCGGTGTCCAGTGTCTCAATCAGGACCGCGCGTAGCCTCCGTATCTGATATTTCTCCTGGTGCTTTCCTTCCGACAGGAACCTGGCGAACCGCGGCAACAACCCGGCCACGAGTCTCAATCGCTTCTTCGTCAGCGAACTCCTTCCGACGGAGCAGATAGGGGCCCCGGAGCTTGTTTGCTGAAACGCCACGTCATGAAAGGAAGTTTTACCGGGGGCAGCGGTGCCGCTGATGCTTGTCACGACGCGCTCGCCGCTGGATATCTGCACCCGCTTCTGTCCGGCGATATCTCCCGAACCCCAAGCGTGAAGGAACCTTTTTGCGCAAAACCGTCATTGTGCTACAGCGGTGGAGACCCATAAAGGGAGGTTATGGACGGATTTCTTTTGTGCTTTCCGTCAGACTCGGATAGCGAGTGATAAAGGACGTCTATTGTGCATTAACCGGGGATCATGGGTTGAAGCGATGCCATTTGACAATTGAGTCGCCCCACTGTATGGTTCCAGTATGAACACCACCGTAACACTCGACAAGGCCGGGCGTGTCGTCATTCCCAAGACGCTGCGTGACGAGTTGCATCTTGAACCGGGCGACACGCTGGAGCTGGAGTCCGAGGGCGAGAGCGTGACCCTGCGTCCAGTGCGGGCCTCAACGCCGCTTCGCAAGGAGCGCGGGGTATGGGTGTTCCGTACCGGCAGGAAGCTGGCCGCCGCTGACACCGACAAAGTCCTTCGGGATATTCGCGCGAAGCGCGACCATAAGAACGCCGGGGACGGCGAGTGAAAGCGTTCCTCGACACATCCGTCCTGGTGGCCACATTCTACGGCGACCACGAACATCACGACGAAAGCATCCAACTGTTCCTCCGCTTCGAGAAAAAGGACGTCTGTTGCGGTGTGCATAGTCTCGCGGAAGTGTACTCAGCGCTGACAGGAATGCCCGGCAAGGCTCGCGTCGTTGGTGACGAGGCCCTGCTCTTCTTAGGCAACATCCGTGAGCAGCTGACCATCGTCACAC
>JACQGG010000226.1 GCA_016199665.1 Acidobacteriota bacterium
CTGAAATGCACCAGGTCAGGTTACCCTCCTCAACAAACGTGCCCGGCCATACCGCGCTCATGAGCTCTTCTTTTGCCACGAGTCGGCCGTGATTTCGAACTAGAACAAGCAGAATCTCCAGCGCTTTCGGCGTCAAACTGACGGGCCAGCCATTTCGGAGAAGAGTCTGCCCCTTGCCGTCCAGCCGGAAATTGGAAAATTCGAAAGACACCTTTTGCGCCCCGGACATACCCCCACTGCTCAGCTCAGAGGCCCGTGCAAACCCAAAGCACCCGAATACTCTGACGACTCGCCGAAATTCGATGCCTGCAAGCCGCAAGAATCTATATCCTAAATGAATACATCCATTTGCTTTTCTCTGTCAAGAGGCTTGAAAACCACACCCCCGCGCCGAACCGGCGCCTTCTAAGGATTTTCCCAGTATCTTCTAAGAATTTTCAAAGGACGGCTCCGACTTCGGCGGGGGATGATCCGCAGGTGTGTTTCTCCCTTACAGCGGCTGGCCGCTTCGGCGACTGAATCGGCCAGCCGATCTCGAGGATCGTTTCACCAGACGATCCGGGGGTAACCAAGAAGACCGCCAACTGTTTGGGAAATGGGAGGGGCCTTGATCCCGTTGCGACGCGGCACCTGGAGCGAGAGGCCGTTCTTTTCTTGGGTCCTTTCAAAGCCCCGCCCCCAGCGCTTTGGGCGGAGCGCGCCGGACAGACAAGACAGGACAGTGCAGACCTCCTTTCTCACTCGGTTGAATTCCCTGGTTGGCGCCAAAACCGGGGGTGCCTTGATCTTCGGTTTGCTCCTGTCGTATCTGTGGGTGTTTGCACGAATAATTCACGAAATAACCGATGACGAAGGTCTGCTGGTTTATCCAGCGGAAAGAATTCTCGCAGGCCAGACTCCCTACAGGCATTTCTTCTCTGAGCTGGCGCCGGGCACTTTTTACCTTCAGGCTCTCTTCTTCAACACCTGGGGCACGCATGTCTGGAGCGCGCGCGTCCCCGTCCTCCTGGTGATGGCGGCCATCGGCTGGCAGCTTTTCTATCTTTCCCGCAAGATAATGAGTCCCTGGGCGGCCGCCCTTCCGGCTCTCATTTACGGCGTTTCGGCTTTTCCCCGCTGGTCAGCAGTCAGCCACCATTGGTACAGTCTCTTTTTCGGGTTGGGCACCACAATGTTCCTGGTGCAATACCTGGAGAGACGTCGCAACTACTGGCTCTTTCTGGCCGGCCTCTGCACGGCCGCTGCGGGCTTCTGCATGCAGAACAAGGGAGCTTTCCTACTATTAGCCGCCGCGGTGATTCTTATTGCGGACTACAGCCGCATTTCTCCCGATGCCAGACGCGCCTGGCTGAAAGGTTGTGCCTGCTTCTTGTTCGGTGTTCTCCTTCCAGCCATGGCGGCGCTCCTCTATTTTCATCAGAAGAACGCATTGAAAGAACTTTTCTATGCGACAACCATGTATCTTTGGCAAAGCTATCTTCCATACGAGTATCACGCAATGCCTTTCCTGCCGTCAAGAGTCTGGGAGGACATACGGGCACTGTCCGACAACTATTCTTTGACAAGTCTCGGCAAATTTGTCTCCTTGCTCACCTGGAGTCTGCTCATTCCCGCGGCCGGCGTCATTTTTTATTTGAAACATATTCTGAAACCCCGCGGCTCTAGCCTGCCCGACAGCCGGCGCCGCGGCGTGTCGTTTGCCTATGTGGTTTTGGGACTGGCTCTCATGTCGTCGGAAATGCACCGTTTTGACTTGGTCCACTCTCTCTTTGGGGCTCCATTGCTTCTCGTCCTCGCGGTTGCTTTGTTCTATGACCTTGGTTTTCGCGCGGTGCCGGCATCACGGATCGTCGCCAGTGTGCTGGTAGGGTTGGCACTGTTTCATTTTGCATACGGCCTATCGCTCGGATGGCGTGAGAGCAGACGTAACCAGCCAATCTACACCCGCAGAGGGGTCTTCTATCAGACACCTGAGCGAGCAAAGAGGTACCAGGCAATCATTGATGAAGTTCAATCCAGAGTGCCGGACGGATCCGGGGTGTTTGTCTATCCCCAGTCGGCTATCCTTTACTTTCTGACCGGAACCATTAATCCCACACGGTATGACTACCTTCTTCCCGGCGAAACTACGCCGGCGCAGTTTGAGGAGGTAATCCAGCTCTTAAAGAGTAACAAATCACCCGAATTTGTATTCAGCTTCTGGAAGGAACGCAAAGGGAAGCTTCCCCATCTCTTTCCTAATGTTCCCACGAAGATACTGCAGCACCATCCGATTGAGGAGTTTCTGATAGGAGACGACTCGCCCTATAGGCCGGTGCGCGAAGCGCCGAGCTTCATCCTCTTTGAAAAACGTCCAAAATAGGGGAAATGGGGGGACGTCTCACCCGTTTCCCCCTTTTTCTGGCAAGGCGGGGGGTTTGCAAGGAGATTCCGCGCCCCGATGCGATGGGGCGTCAAAGCAACGAATCAGGAAGAGCGGTCCTACCGGGCCATGGTGCGCGCGGTCGCGCCTTGCGGGGCGGCGGTAAATTATCGAAGGTTCTTTTTGAGCCAGCTTATGATCTCGCTTGCCAGATCTGGGCTCTCTTTCCCAAACATCGAAGTGCCATGACCGGACTTCTTATAGACCAGAATCCTCTTTTCGACCCCGGGCGGCACCTGATCGTACAAAATACGAGTCATCTGGCTGTTATTTCCGTCATCCTCGCTGGTCGCAAGAAACAGCGCTTGCCGTTCCCTTAATCTCCGGATGAGAGGCTGGGCCGTGACTTGTCTGGAACTTAATCCTCCGGAAAGCAACACGGCTGCCTGGAGTTCCGGGTGACCGGCTATGAATTGCAAGCTCAGATTTGCTCCAATGCTGGCGCCCACCAAGAACTGATGTTTGAGATCAAAGCCTCTTGACTGAAGAAACTCACCAGCGGCCTCCAGGTCCAAGATTGCCTGGCTATGTTCGTTATCCGAAAACTTGCGAAACCCCTCCGGTCCACCGCTGGATTGGCCGCGTCCTCTCAAGTCCAGGGAGACAGAAGCAAAACCGCTCTCGCTCAGAGCTTCTGCAAAGTCTTGATAATTCCTTTTGGTCCCCGAATTTGAAGGGACCAGAATCCCTGCGTACTGAGCACCCGCCGCTTCAACATAATCGCCGACAATCTTTTTTCCATCTCGAGTCATCAGCGTAATGGTTTGCGGTCCGCCGAACAGTTTCACTGCTTTGGCTTCTTGTGCAGCGATAAAAAGACCGAAGCAGAGAAGAGTGCAAAAGATGATCGACGGCGCCAGTCTTGTTTCAGAACATGGGAAGTGGCCGCTCCCCTCGAGACGGACGGGTTCCTTGGTGGATCGGTAGCCATCCCATTTTGTCAAAAGCTGCCAAGTTCTTCGCATAATCCCCCTTAGTCACCGGCACAATGATTATAGCTGCAAAAACCAGGGACGCCTCACTCGTTCCCCATTTCTTGCGGGGTCGCCCTCCCTTGCGCGGTTTCAGGGGACGTCCCAGCATACTTTCCAGTTTTTCAACAAACGGATCAGATCCTAACGGACGTCCCGTCCATGTGCTGCGGCTCATACTTTTGGACTCCGATTCGCTTTGCTTCTCAAACAGCCAAGCCGACCAGTCCGGGATCAAGTGGCGATTGACAGGAAACGATGTCAGCAGCGGGTCCTGTTTCAAACCACAATGGGCTGCGGCACTGGACCAAAGGTAATTCTTTGTTTTCTGGACAATCCCCGCCCGAACGGGATTGCGTTCCACCTACCCGCACGGCGACCCAATAGCGAGAATCGTCCAGCACACACGTGTAGAATCGGCCTTGCCAGAGTCGTCCGCCCAGCCCATATTTCTGGTTGAGCAATGATTCTTGCAACTCCTGCCATCATACTCCCAAAACCGGAGAACGAGTGAGGCGTCCCCGTTTAATGTTGCCTCGGCCTGAAATATTCCACCCCAAAATTCCGGCTTCCCCTTTTCTCTTTCGCCGTGATATCTTTTACCCCAAAAAGCAAGTTCCTATCCACTAACCACAGGAGCATCAGCGAGGAAGGAACAATGAGAACTCGAGACGGCAGAAATAAAGTACGAGGCATGCACTTCGCATCCGGCCTGAGAATCGTGTGCACGGCCCTCGCGGCCCTAGTGGCGTTGCTGGCACTGCCTGGCGCGCTGCAACCCGGCCGTGACGCGCGTCTGGTTGCCTATCAGCCGTTGTCGCAGGGGCAAGATGGATGGATCTGTGAGATGCCGGGTGGCGCCCGGATGGCGGCGGGCTGGGCGGGCGAAGCTCTGACGGGCGGCTGGCTGGCGCGCGCGGCGCAGTCCGAGTCCGCGGCCACCCGAAAGCCTCTCCGGGTGATTCGCGACCCGTACCCCAGCTTCAGCTCGGTGGCGGTCGACCTAGAGCGCAACGAGGTCATCGCCGGCGACGAGAACCTGTTCCAGATCCTTGTGTACGACCGGCTGGCGAACACACCGCCGAGGGCCGCTATGACGGAACCCCGGCGGATCATCGCGGGACCAAAGACGGGCATCGAGTTCGTGTGCGCGCTGCACGTGGATCAGCGGACGGGTGACGTATATGCCATTCACGCAGACACGGCGGCGGTGATGCAGGTGTTTTCCCAGGGCCAGAAGGGCGACGTGCCGCCGATGCGGGAGCTGCGCACGGGTGGCGATCTGCGGGGGCGCGGGTTGGCGGTGGACGAGCAGCACCAGGAGCTGTTCGTGACGAGCCAGCACAACAGCGCCGTGGCGGTTTTCCGCAAGCAGGCCGCGGGCGATGATGCGCCGCTTCGGGTCCTGCAGGGCGACCGGACCCACCTGGCGAACCCCCACGGGATTGCCCTCGACAGCCGCAACGATCTACTCTTCGTGAGCAATCATGGCCAGGTGTCGAGCCGCTCGGCTGCTTTGGTGGATCCCGGGCGTCCGCTTCCCCGGCTACTGGGCGAGCGCTTGGCGGTACCGGGAACGGGGCGGTTCCTGCAGCCGTCGATCACGGTATTCAGGCGCACAGCGAGCGGCGACGAGGCCCCATTGCGGGTCATCACCGGCCCGCGGACACAGTTGAACTGGCCGGCGGGCCTCGCCCTCGACGAGGTGCGCGGCGAGGTGTACGTCGCCAACGACACGGGCGACTCGGTGCTGGTGTTCCAGGCGGACGCCTCAGGTGACGTGCTGCCGATTCGAGTACTGAAGGGCCCGGAGACGGGGCTCAAGTCCCCTGGCGGGGTTTTCCTGGACCCGAAAAACGACGAGCTGTGGGTGTCGAACTACGGCAACCACACCCTGGCGGTCTTCGCCCGTGCGGCCACGGGAAACACACCGCCGCTGCGGCGGATCCGAAGCGCCCCGCTGGGCAGTGAGGCCCTAATGATCGGCAATCCGGGGGCGCTCGCGTAAGACACGAAGCGTGAGGAAATCCTGGTGCCCAATTGAGAGGCCCATCCGCAGATTGCGGCCTTCTCCAGGCAGGCTGAGGGAAAACAGGCGCCCACACGCCGGATCGAAGGGCAGCAGACC
>JACQGG010000230.1 GCA_016199665.1 Acidobacteriota bacterium
AGCATGCACACGATTCGATTCAACAGCTCCTTACCCTCTCGCACCTGGACATCCAGTCTTTCGTGATGGAGCATCGCTTTCGGGATCGAAGAACCGGGTGGCGGAACAATTTGCGAAAGTTTTCTTGGGCGTCGTCATCGTTTCTGCAGACGCAGGGCCTGGACGTGAGGCCTAGTCCTGATCGTGGGCGTGATCGTGGGCGGGGGCGTGATCGTGAGTCAGCGTTGTGCAGGTGTGGAGGCGAGATCGAATACCAGAAACCCCCTACGTAAGTCCTTTGTTTTCAATACCCCTGTCTTGGTTTCTTAGGAGTCTCGAGCCGGAGCGATTTCGCCCTCACTTCGGGTATTCCGGCTCCCTGACCGTAGAAGCGGCCCGGGCGTATCTCAGGTAAAGCGCGGGGATAACGACCATATTCAAGAACGTCGACGTCACGATGCCGCCGAGAATGACCACTGCCATGGGCTGCTGAATTTCTTTCCCCGGCTCACCCACTCCAAGGGCGAGGGGAATGAGGCCAACGCCGGTGACAAGCGCGGTCATCAGGATAGGACTTAACCGCTCCAGCGAGCCTTGGACAATGGAATCCCGAAACGAAACCCCCTCCTCCTCGATCAGGTGCTGGTAGTGCGTGATCAACATGATCCCGTTCCGTGTCGCGATCCCGAACAGAGTGATGAAGCCCACGAGCGATGCAATCGAAAGCGTGCCGCCCGCAAGGAAAACCATCACCACACCGCCGATCAGCGCAAGCGGAAGATTGACCATGACCAGGAGAGCAAGTCGAGACGAGCGAAGGGCGATGTAGAGCAACAGGAAGATCCCACCGATAGCCACGACCGACAGGACGGAAATCTGCCGTGCGGCTGCCTCCTGGGCTTCGAATTGGCCCCCGTACTGGACGAAGTAACCCTCAGGCAGCGAGACCTCCTGGCCGATATGGCGGCGCACTTCTTCAATCACAGACCCAAGATCCCGCCCCGCCACATTTGCCTGAACAATGATGCGGCGCTGCACATTTTCCCGGTTGATCGTGTTCGGGCCTTGGTCGACGCGTACATCCGCGACCTGGCTGATGGGGACCTTTGCTCCTACGGGCGTATCTATGAGTGTGCCGGCGATGGATTCCACGGACTGGCGCGCAGCCTGCTTGAAGCGAACTACGATGTCATAAGTTCGCTGATTCTCCAGGACCTGGGACACAGCTTCTCCGTTGAAGGCCAGATCGACAGTTTCGGCGACATCCCGCGCGGTCAAGCCAACCGCCGCAGCGGCTGTCCGATTCATGTTGATCTGCAATTGAGGGACCCCGACCTGCGGCTCGACGAGAAGATCCACAATGCCGGGCACATCCTCCATTGCCTCCCGAATCTCTTCAGCCTTGTTGCGAAGTGTTACAAGATCCGCTCCGAAGAGCTTGATCGCAATCTGGGCGCGCGTACCGGACAAGAGGTGATCGATTCGATGGGAGATCGGCTGTCCCACTTCGGCGGTGACACCCGGTATCTGCGCCATGCTGCTCCGTATTTCCTCCATCACGACCTCGTGCGGCCGGTTGCTGGGTTGCGTGACGACCTCAAGCTCGCTCTGATTGACGCCCGCGGCATGCTCGTCCAGCTCGGCCCGTCCCGTCCGCCGCGTTGTGGAGACCACTTCCGGCGTTCGGTGCAGGGCCTCTTCGATGATCCGCCCGACGCGGTTAGATTCCTGCAGCGAAGTCCCCGGGGGAAGAGTCGCGTTGATATTCAACGCGCCTTCGTTAAACGGGGGCAGAAACTCACGTCCCATCAGGGGGATGACCGCAACGGCCGCTATCAACAAGAGGGCGGAGATGGCGATGATCTGAACCGGTCGGCGCAACGTCCACCCAAGGAGGCGCCCGTAGTGTTTCTTCAGCCACGCCACGAGCCTGGAATCCTGCTGCTCCCGCAAGAACTCAGGCCGGCCCAGCAGGTAGTAGCACAGGGCGGGCGTCACGGTGAGGGCGACAATGAGTGAAGCGACAATCGACACGATATACGCAAAGGCGAGAGGGGAAAACATTCGGCCCTCGAATCCTCCAAGACTGAATAGGGGAAGGAAGACGAGGACGATGATGAGCGTCGCAAAGAGGATGGAATTTCTGATTTCGCTCGATGCGCGGAAGATCACCGTCGAGATGGGGTGAGGGAGCGCCAACTGCGCATTTTGCCGCAGTCGGCGAAACACATTCTCGACGTTGATGATCGCATCGTCTACCAGGGCGCCGATGGCGATGGCCAGGCCGCCGAGCGTCATCGTGTTCAATGTAAGGCCGAAATAGCTCATCGCAAGAATGGCCGCGATCAAGGAGAGCGGGATCGCCGTCAGGCTGATAAAGGTCGTCCTGAAGTTCCAAAGAAACAAGAACAGGATGATGCTAACCATCACCCCGCCTTCGACAATCGCTTCACGGACATTGCTTATGCCAACCTTGATAAAATCTGCCTGCTGGAAGGCTTTCGTTTCAATCGCGACATCCGGGGGCAGTGTCGGTTTCAATGCCCGAAGCGCCGCTTCAATCTGTTCGGTCACGGCCAGCGTATTGGCGTTAGGTTGCTTCTGAATCGTAGCCACAACGCCCGGGACTCCATTAAAGCTGCCGTCGCCGCGTTTGAGCGCCGGTCCGAGCTGAACATCTGCAACGTGTCTTACGAGGATAGGTGTCGCATCACGGACGGTAATCACCGAATTCGCCAGATCCTCTATCCTGTAAATCCTGGCCCGACCGCGGATCAGATATTCCTCATGAGGCCGCTCCAGAAAGCCACCCGATGAGTTTGCATTCGCAGCAGCAACCGCGTCGGCGACCTGTTTCAGTGTGAGTCCATAATTGGTCAATTTGGCGGGATCGACCAACACCTGAAACTGCTTCAGCTCGCCGCCAATGATCATGACCTGTGACACCCCTGCGACCCCGAGCAGCCTGGGCCGAACGACCCAATCTGCCATGGAGCGGAGTTCCATGGCAGGCGTGGTCTTGCTCCCCATGGAGATCAGCATGATCTCGCCCATCGTGGAGGAGATCGGGCCCAAGACAGGCAGCCGGATGCCCTCCGGCAACCGGACTTGTGCGAGTTTCTCCGTCACCAACTGCCGAGCGCGGTAAATGTCGGTTCCAAGCTGGAATTCCACAAAAGCGATCGATATTCCCGCCGCGGAATTCGAGCGTACGCGGAAGACCCCCGGCGTGCCATTCATCGCAGCCTCGATGGGAAGTGATACGAGCGCCTCCACTTCTTCGGGCGCCATGCCGTGGGATTCGGTAAGAATCGTAACCGTTGGCGCGGTCAGATCGGGAAAAACGTCCACCGGCGTGTGAAGAGTTACCCAACCGCCGTAGGCCATCAAACCGGCCGCGGCGATGACGACAATCAGCCGATTCTTCAACGACCATTGAATCATCTTGTTTAACACATGACCTCCACGCAGCTCTTTATACTTCGTGCGTATGCGCGCCCTCATCGGCAGGACGCAGTTCCTGCAGTTTGAGTTGGTAGGCGCCCTGTGTCACGACACGCTGCCCTGGCATTACGCCGTCAAGGACCGCGACTTTGTCTCCGTGTTCATCGCCTAATTCGACATGTCGCCGCTGGAAGGTTTCACCGGATACGAAAACGTAAACAATCTTCTCGCCTTCATTGTCCAGTATGGCTTCTTTCGGGATGAGGACGGCCTTAACGCTCTCATCTGCATCCATCCGAACATTCGCCTGCATCCCAATGCGCAGCTTCTTGGCCGGGTTTGGCACCTCGAACATAACAGTCGCAGCGCGCGTCTGTTCATCGATAACGGCGCCAAGGTTGATCAACGCACCTCGAAACTCCATGTCAGCAAATGCGGCCGTTGTAAAGGTGGCTGATTTCTGCAGCCGAAGTCGGGCCAGGTCTCGCTCGAAGATCGGGGCTTCGACCCAGACGGTGTCCAGGTTGACGATTTCCAGAATTGCTTCGCCAGCCGCGACCTGCTCGCCGGGTGACTTGTGTACGGTAACTATTGTGCCCGCGATTGGCGCATAGACTTCATATGCGGAAGCGGAGAGCGGCGGGGTCTGCAGCGCCTGCAATTGTTCCCGAATCGCACCGAGCTGGGTCTCGGCGGCCGTCCGATCGAGTTCGTCACTTTCGAGTGCTTTTGCGGAGTAGGCCTTTTTCTCGTACAACCGTTTGGCACGTTCAAGATTATGGGTTACCGCAGCGAGTTTGGCCCTCGCTTCGATCTCAGCCTGGGCCAGTCTCCGGCGTTCCGCTTCCATGCGGCTGTTTTCAATGTGAATCTGAGCCGCTTCGGCCGCCGTCGGCGTCTGCGTCAGGGTTGTCAGCAGTTGCCCGCGAGTGACCTCTTGTCCGACGCGTGGCAGTTGCGCGCCGCTTATGATTCCACCGACTGGGGGCGCGACGATCGCACGATTGCGCGCCGCCGGTACCACGCGGCCTGTGGACGTGATCTGCCTCGCGAGAGTGGCTTCCTCCGCCAGAGCCAGCTTCAATCGGATCTGCCACTGCTGCTCCATTCGGAATGGCACCATGCCAGTCGAA
>JACQGG010000231.1 GCA_016199665.1 Acidobacteriota bacterium
CGCCTTCTGCCTTCCGCCTTCTGCCTTCCGCCTTCTGCTTTCTGCCATCTGCCTTCCGCCTTCTGCTTTCCGCCTTCCGCCTTGCGCAATTCGCGCTTCGCAGCTCCGCATTCCGCATTCCGCACTCCGCATTCCGCATTCCCTCTTCTGGCTTCCGGGCGCCCTTTCCCTTATAATGGCGACAACATCGCGGGAGACGCCATGAGACCCATCTGGTCCGGTTCAATTACGTTTGGCCTGGTTTCGGTTCCAGTTCAGCTATATTCAGCGCTCAATTACAACGACATCTCCTTTAACCTCCTCCATAAAGAATGCAAATCGCGAATCAAGCAGCAGACCCTCTGCCCGGCCTGCAACCGAACCGTGGAGCGCAGCGATCTGGTGAAAGGGTATGAATATGCCCGAGACCAGTACGTCATCATGGACGAGGCTGACTTTGACAAGCTGGAAGTTGCGGCGACGCGAAACATCGACGTGATGGCTTTTGTAAATCTTGACAAGGTGAACCCGATTTATTTCAGCCGCCCCTACTTCCTTTCGCCCGAGGGAGACAGCCAGAAAACTTTCGCCCTTTTGGCGCAGGGCATGAAGAAAAGCAAGAAAGCGGCATTGGTCCGATTTGTGATGCGGGGCAAGGAGTATGTCGGCTGCATTGCTCCCAGCGGAAACGCCTTGATTCTGTACGTTCTATATCACGCAGAAGAAGTCAAAGACCGCAAGGAGTTTGACGCGGAATACAAGGGAGCTATCCGCGAAAAGGAGGTCGCGCTCGCCGAGCAGATCATCGACAACCTGACCGAACCGTTTGACGTGCAACTGCTCAAGGATAACTACCGGGAGAAGCTGCTGAGCATTCTGGACCAGAAGGCCAAAGGGCGCGCGCTTTCCCTGGCTCCGGCCAAACGCCCGCCGGCAAAAGTTGTCAACCTGATGGACGCTCTCAAGAAAAGCGTAATGCAGACGGCCAAGGCTAAGCAGAAACCGGCGGGCGCAGTCTCCGTGGATCGGGAAAAGAAGAGGAAAAAGGCCTAGTGTCGCAATCCCCAATCCCCGGCTTCCAGCCCCGAATCCCCGGTTCACTTCATGTACAGCCTTAAAGAGACATCGAAGATTCTCAGCATTGAGGCATCGAAAATACGCTACTGGGCCCGCATTGGCCTGGTCAGACCCAGCATCCGCAGCGGCCGCCGCAGGCTGTACAACTTCCAGGACCTGATTTGCCTGCGCACCGCCGGGGCTCTGGTTGAAAAGGGTTACGCCCCGCATCGCATCAAGGCCTGCCTGCGCAATCTCCAGACCTTTTTCCCGGACAACGACCATCGATTACACGCGCTGAAAATCTTCGGCGACGGCCGCACGCTGATCGTCGACATCGACGGCGCGCTGGTGGACTCCAACACGGGACAGCAGATGCTGCAGTTCAGCGTGGACCGGGCGGTGCGCGACCTGCGCAGGCAGATTCGCGATATCGCCGGGAGCGCCGAGGATGCGGAGTTCTGGTTTGACCGGGGCGCCACGCTGGACGGCGATCCGGAATCTTACCAGGAGGCGATTTACGCATACGAAACTTCCATTCGCCTGGATGGCTCGCTTCCACACGCTTACGTCAACCTGGGGAATGTCTATTACAACATGGGAGAAAGGTCCCGGGCGGAAGAACTCTACCGCCAGGCCCTTCAGCGAGACAGCGACCATCCGCAAGCCCACTACAACCTGGGGAATGTGCTGGAGGAACACGGCAAACTTCAGGAGGCGATTTACCATTGGAAGCGATCCTTTGAGCTCGATCCGAAGTTTCCCGACCCGCTTTTCAATCTCGCCCTGGTTTACCAAAAGCTCAACCTGTGCCGCGAAGCCAGAATGTACTGGAGAAAGTACCTCCAACTCGACTCCACCAGCCCCTGGGCGGAGATGGCTAGGAATCAATTGAAGAATTTGTAGGGCTGGATGAGCAAGGGAATCCCGCGGCCGCTCAAGCTCAAGCTGGAGAGATGAGACGACTGCTGAAACTCCTGTGCCTGATCCTGATCGGATTGCATCTGGGCTGGGGTTTTGTGCTCGTTCTGCTCCGCTTTGTAAATCCCCCCACCACCGGAGTGCAGATCCAGCGCCGCATCGGAGCGCTCCTTAGCCGCACTCCTTACCGGAAACGCTACCGGTTTGTGCCGGTTCGGCAAATTTCGCCGGAACTCCAGCATGCAGTGATCTCGGCAGAGGACGGTCGTTTCTACCGGCACCACGGGATCGATTGGGATGAGATGGATAAGGTTGTGCAGGAAAGCGCCGGCAGCGGCGAATCTCCCCGAGGGGCGTCTACCCTCACCCAGCAACTGGTCAAGAATCTGTTTTTCACCACGCACCGCAACCCGGCTCGAAAAGCTCTTGAGTATACGCTGGCGCCGCTGGCGGATTGGGTTCTCGGCAAGCAGCGCGTGCTGGAACTTTATCTCAATGTCGTTGAATGGGGGCCGGGTGTTTACGGAGCGGAAGAAGCGGCTGCCTATCACTACCAGACGCAAGCTGCCCGGCTCAGTCGTGACCAGTCGGCCAGACTCGCCGCCTGTTTGCCATCGCCGCGACGACGCAGTCCGGCCAGGATGAATCAGTACAGCGCCACGATTCTGGAACGGATGCGGCTGGCCGGCTGGTAAGGAGGCAACCGCTGGCTCAGCTACTTTCCGGTGCAAAATGACTTTGACCGCCACCGCAGAGCCTTCGCCCGGCGTAGCCACAACCCAAGATCTTGCTCTGAACAGCAGTGGATCTGCCCTCAACGCAGAGGCGCAGAGGTCGCAGAGAATGCGCGGAGGTTTTTTCTCTGCGCCGCCTCTGCGCCCTCGGTGTAGCAAGTTGGTAACTTCTTGTTTTTTGCAAAGATTTTTCGCGACCCGAGACTGAAATCGCCTTCGGAATCTTTCGCCCGGAAAGGGCGAATGGAAATTAGCAGGGGCAAGCGCGCAGCGCGCGCGGCCCCTGGGTGCCGGGAGATTTCTTGAAATATTTTGGAGCGCCCTGGAGGGGCGCAGGAGGGGGAGGTCCGGCCCGGCGCCCCTTCAGGGCGCCCAGGCCAATGAAGGTGACGTTCTCCAGGGGCTGCGCGCTGCGCGCCTGCCCCCTGGCTAACATCGGCCGCCCTTCCAGGGCGCCGTGGCTTTGGTTGCGGCTACGCCGCGCGAAGCCTCGGCAGTGAGATCAAAAAAGTGATTTTTGTTCAGGAAAGTAGCTGCATCGGTTCGGGTGACCGACGAGAACGTCCGCCGCTCTTGAGTGCGCTGTTGCCAATCCGCCGTCAGGGCGGCATCCCCTACATGTTCTTATATCCCGGCCCGTCCCCGCCCTGGGGCGGGACCCAGTCGATAATCTGGTACGGGTCCATGATGTCGCACGTCTTACAGTGGACGCAGTTGGAGAAGTTAATGAACGGCATTCTTCCGCGATCCGCGTCCACAATCTCGTAGACGGCCGCCGGGCAAAAATACTGGCAGGGGTTTCCGAACTCGCGCGTGCAACGGTCCTTGCAAACGTTGATATCCAGCACATGCAGGTGGCAGGGCTGATCCTCCTCGTGCCCGGTCCCGGAGTGGTAGACATCGGTCACCTTGTCGAGGACTAGCGTGTTATCAAATTGCTTGGCGGAAGAGGGAAGGGGGGACGGGAAGAGGGGGGAAGGAGCGGACGAGGGTTCCGGCGCGGCGCGCGATATGTCCGGAAGTTTCTTCATGTATTCGTGGCTTGCCTTCGTCGGGTAACGGCTCCAGAGGCCACGGCCGCCCGTAATCATTTGCAAGCCGCCGTGCAGTATGCCTGTCAGCAGCCCCGCCTGAAATCCCTGATGGAAATTGCGGACCCGGTACAACTCACGATAGGCCCAACTTTCACGGTATTTCTCCGGATACCGCTCAAGCTGCACGCTGGAGAAGTCACGGGCCAGCAGCGCCTCGAAGGCCGCTTCCGCAGCCAACATGCCCGACTTCATGGCCAGGTGTATGCCTTTCAGGCGCTGAGAGTTCAGGAAACCGGCCGAGTCTCCGATGATCATCACGCCGTCGTGTACCAGCTTGGGCTGCGAAAAGAGTCCTCCCTCGGGAATCGCCTTCGCCCCATATCCGATCAGGCTGGCTCCCTTGAGAAGACCGACGATCATGGGATGGCGCTTCCAGTCGTTGAACAAACGGTGCGGATCGGTCGTGGGATCTCCGTGCTCGGGTCCAACGACCAGTCCGGCGTCCAACACCCGGTGGCTTCTCATATACAGAAATCCGCCGCCGAAAATTGTTCGGCCCAATGGGTAGCCCAGGGTGTGGGTCACAGTTCCGGCTTGAATCCGGTCATCCGGAAGCTGCCACGTTTCCTTGACACCGATCGAGTAGACCTGCGGATTGCAGGTCCGATCAAGCGGGTATCCGCCAATCAGGCGTTTGGTCAGCGTGCCGCGCGGGCCTTCCCCCAGTATCGTTACCTTGGCAATCAAGTCCACTCCCGGTTCATGATTGGCCTTGGGGTTTCCCTGCTTGTCGACTCCTTTGTCTCCACAGCGAACGCCCATCACCCGATCACCGTCAAACAACAGCTCCACTCCGGAAGTCTCGGCAAAGATATTGATGCCGTTCTGTTCACATTCCGCCGCCAGCCAGCCAACCAGCTTGCCGAGAGAGATCACCGAGTGGCCGTGATTGTTCAAGGGGGGAGGAATGAAGGGAGAAGAAAACTTGCCGGTTCGCGTCAGGTAGCAGATGTGGTCTCCGGTCACGCGTGTTTCAACGGGAGCGCCGCGTCCGGCAAAATCCGGGATCAATTCCCGCAGCGCCCGCAGGTCCAGAATGGCGCCGCTGAAGGCATGGGAATTGACCTCCCTCCCCTTCTCGATCACTGCGATCGAGATCTCTCCCAGCCTGCCGGCGCCAGCCGCCGGGCCCCCTTCCAGAGCGCGATTGTGACTCCGGACAAGTTGAGACAGATGATACGCCCCCGCCAGGCCGGCCGGGCCCGCCCCCACAAACAGCACGTCGAACTCTAAAGTTTCACGCTCGCGCATCTGTGTGCAGATTCGTCACAGACAACTGGCAACTGGTTCAGCCCCGACCGGCAGATCGTGGATCGTAGATCGTAGATCGTGGATCGCAGGGTGAAGGTTGAAGATCGAAAGTCGCAAGTTGCAGGTCGAAAGGCCAAGAACCCGGATGCTGACACCCTCAACATCCCAGTTCGACTTGATCGGCGAATTGCTGCCTGCGATCCGAGACCTGCCGTCTGCCGACATCGATCTTCGACATCCGACCTGCGACCCGCGACTTGCAATCCATGATCCATGATCCATGATCTACGATCTATGACCCCCTGCCATTCGGAATGTCAGTTGCCAGTTGTCAGTTGTCACCGCCCGAACCGCATCCGCAACCACTCTCACTTTACTTTCCGGATCTCCCCGATCCCTTCCACCCGCTGGGGCTCATTGCTCAAAAGCCGGTTGATGTCCCAAACCATTTCCTGCCGGGAGTACGCGGCGAAGTTGAGAATATGTGTGTCCATTCGGATCGCATCTTCCGGGCAGACCTCAACACAAAAACCGCAGAACACACACTTGCCCAAATCAATATCAAAGCTTGCCGGGCGCTTCTCGATATTGGGGTCGGGATGCTCGGTGGCGACAATATAGATACAGCGCGCCGGGCATATCGTCTCGCACATCATGCAGGCGACGCAGCGCGGCGAGCCGTCGTCGCGTTTTGTCAGGCGGTGCAGCGATCGAAGGCGCGGCGAATAACCCCGGACCTCTTCAGGGTACTGCACGGTCTCAGCGCCGCGGCGGTCCTTCCAAAGACCCGCCAGATGGAAGATATGGATCAGCAGATTTCGAAAAAAATGCGCCGCAGTCAGCTTCAAGCCACGAAGAATCTCAGGAACATAGGTGCGCTGCCAGAAACTCAGCGCTTCCGGATCCCGCAGTCGGTTCATGGCATCCTTCGGCCGGCTCATCGATGCAGCAGCAGAAGCAGGGCGCCCGTCACCAGTACGTTGAGAATCGAAAGCGGCAGCATCATCTGCCAGCCAAGCCGCATCAGCTGGTCATAGCGAAATCTGGGAAAAGTCCACCGAACCAGCAGAAAC
This sequence comes from Acidobacteriota bacterium, assembly GCA_016199665.1. Lineage (GTDB taxonomy): Bacteria > Acidobacteriota > UBA6911 > JACQSX01 > JACQSX01 > JACQSX01. Next base: position 6,109 of record JACQGG010000231.1, read on the forward strand.
AGCCAGCAGAAAACGGCCAGCTTCACCAGGAATGTCATTACCTGGGCAATCGACACCGCCAGGGGAGAGATCGACACAACGGCGGCGCCGGGAAAATGAAAACCATCAGGCTGCAGGTACGGAAACTGCCATCCGCCGAAAAACAACGTGACCACCAGCCCTGCCATCACAACGGTTTCCGTAAAGTCCGTCATCAGGAACATCCCGAACTTTATTCCGGAATACTCGGTAAAGTAACCGATGATCTCCGATTCCCCTTCCGGCAGATCAAACGGCGCTCGCTTGGTTTCCGCCATGGCCGCGGTGGTGAAAAGCAGAAAACCAAGCGGCTGGTAAAAGACGCCCCACCCGGGGAGAAAGCCAAGCAGCAGATCCCCCTGCCGGCGCACCAGCGTCTGCAGGCTCGCGGTTCCAAACACCATGATCAGCCCAACCACCGTCGCGCCAATGGTGATCTCATAGGAAATCATCTGCGATGAAGCCCGCAACGCGCCCAGCAGTGAAAAATTGTTGCCGGAAGCCCAGCCTGCGAGCACAAATCCATACACCCCAAGCGACATCGCGGCAAACACATAAAGAATGCCGACATTCAAGTCAATCACCTGCAGGCTGATCGTGCAGCCGCCAACGGCAAGCTCGTCGCCAAGAGGAATGACGGCAAAGCTGATCAGTGCGAAAAAGAGGGCGATAAACGGCGCCAGGGTATGCAGCGCCCGGCTGGCGCCCTGGGGAACAAAATCCTCCTTGGTGACCATTTTGATCGCGTCGGCGATCGGATGAAACAACCCGAGCAGGGTAAACCCCAGGATGGAAGCGCGATTAGCGCCGATGCGGTCTTGCATCAGCGCGCTCTGTTTGCGCTCGGCCCACGTCAGCACCATGACAAAATTGAGCAGCACAAACAGGCTGAATGCCACCTTCCCCGCGGCAACCGCCCACTCCAGCATCACAGCCGCTCCTGCCCGATTGGCGTCTGATAGACCCACTCCAGTTCCGGTGGGTTCAGCGCCTCCTGGTCGAAAAAGGGATATTCCCGCCGTAAATCCGACAGCAGGCGCTCGCGTTCGAACTCTTCGCGCTGCATCCCAAAGCTGACGGCGACGGAAGCCACCAGATCCGCTTCGGCAACCGCGCTGCCCAAGGGAACGACGGCTCGTTCAAAACGCTGCGCGCGCCCCTCGAAATTGGTAAAGCTTCCATCCTTTTCTGCGTAGGTGGCTGAAGGAACAACCAGGCTGGCGATCTCTGCCGTCCCGTTTCGATTGCTCCCCACAAACACCAGGCGCTCCAGCCGGCCGAGAACCTGCTGAAATTCCGGCGCCAGTGCCAGATCTTGCAAGAAAACAATCAAGACACGCACCTTGCCGCGCTGGATTTCTCCCGCCATCCAGCCGCCGCTGTCCTCCGAGCGTCGATACAGCCCAAGCTCCAGACACCCCCGCGTGTTCGGATTCTTGTCGGCCTGAATCAGGAAGTCATCCTGGTAACCGGGACGTTCCGATGGATTTCGGAAATCGAGGCAGTCAATTCCCACGTGCCGGGCAAATTTTCCGATCCCATACAAGTCTTCGTTGGACAGCTTCGGCGAGAGGAAAATCCCGAGAGACTGGCTGCCGTGCCGGTCGATACTGTCGCCAATCCAGTCAGACAGCGTCTGCACCGCCTGCTCCCGGCTGGCGACCACTGTTCTCTGCGCAGTACGGATTTCAAAATCCTGCAGCCGGCTGGGAGCGTCTATGAATTCGAAACCATAGCGCCCCTCATCGCACATCCACCACTTGTTGACCTCCGCATTGAAGCGGGGCTTCAGCCTGAGGACTCTTTTTCCGCCCGACTGGTGGGGACGATTGACGTTATAATGAAGCTCGATGTTGCAGCCGCGCGAGCAACCGGGACATACCGAGGCGGCGCGGTTCAGATACCACACGCGACACTGAAAGCGAAACTCGCGTTCGGTGAGCGCCCCCACCGGACAGATGTCAATCACATTGCCGCTGTATTCGTTATCGAGTTGGCTGCCCTCGCGCAGCGCGATCTCCGACCGGTCTCCCCGGTTCACAATTCCAAGCTCATGGCTGCGGCTGACCTCTTCACAAAAGCGCACGCAACGGGAACAGAGGATACACCGTTCGTTATCCAGCATCACGTGCCGGCCAATCGGGAACGCCTTGCGCCGCTTGATCTTGTTCTCCAGAAATCGGCTTTGATAGAGCCCGAACTCCATGTAGAAGTTCTGCAGGTCGCACTCGCCGGACTGGTCACAAACGGGGCAGTCCAGAGGATGGTTGGAAAGAAGAAACTCCAGAATGCTCTGCCGCGCCAGCTTGACCGGCTCGGTGGTGGTGTGCACGACCATGCCCTCAGCCGCCTGGCGGTAACAGGCGATATCAAGCTTGGGCGCCTTCTCAATTTCAACCAGGCACATGCGGCAGCTGCCTGCCACGCGCAGGCCGGGATGGTAGCAGTAGCGCGGGATGTAAATGCCAAGGGCTTCAGCCGCCTGCATGATGGTGGCGCCTTTGGACACCGTTACCTGCTGGCCGTCAATTGTCAGTGTCGGCATGAATAACTTGTCGCTCCTTAAAGCTTTCAGCTGTCGGTTATCAGCGATCAGCGATCAGCTGTCAGCTATCAGCTATCGGCTGTCAGTCGTTGTCAGTTGTCAGTTGTCAGTTGTCAGTTGCAGCGGCATCAAAGCTGACCGCCGACCGCTGACGGCTGATAGCTGACCGCCGACCGCTATTTCGACGCCAGACACCGCCCCTGCAAAACGTGACTTTCAAACTCGTCACGAAACTTCGTAATAAAGCTAAACACCGGCATGGCGGCGGCATCGCCCAGTGCACAGATCGTGGTTCCCCTGATGTTGCCGGCCACGCGCAGCAGGTTTTCAAGGTCGTCGCGAACGCCCTGCCCGTCGAGGATACGGTTCAAAATGCGCGCCATCCAGCCCGTGCCTTCCCGGCACGGAGTGCATTGTCCACAGCTCTCGTGGTGATAAAACTTGGCCAGCACGGCCAGCGCCTTAACCAGACAGGTGCTTTCATCCATCACGATGATCCCCGCCGAACCCAGCAGGGAACCAATCGCGGCCAGTGAATCGAAATCCATGCGTACATCGATCTCATCGGCCCGCAGCACCGGTGTTGACGAGCCGCCGGGAATTACGGCCTTCAATTTCCTCCCCTGGCGTATGCCTCCCGCGTGCGTATAAATAATTTCCCGCAGCGGAGTGCCCAGCGGCAGCTCGTACACGCCCGGATTTTTCACATGGCCGCTGACTGAATAAAGACGCAATCCCCCGTTCTGCGGAGTCCCCAGTCCGGCAAACCACGACCCGCCGTAGCGGATAATCGCGGGAATATAGGAGAGGGTCTCCGTGTTGTTGATGATGGTGGGGCAGCCAAACAGCCCGGAAACGGCCGGAAACGGAGGTCGCAAGCGCGGCCACCCTTTCTTTCCCTCCAGCGACTCCAACAGCGCAGACTCTTCTCCGCAGATGTAAGCGCCGGCGCCCAGGTGAATCAGCACATCCAGATCAAATCCGGTTCCCCATATGTTCTTGCCGAAGAATCCGGCCTGACAGGCTTCGTCCAGCGCCGCCTGCAGCATTCGCGCGTAATGAAGATACTCGCCGCGAGTGTATATGAAACATTGAGACGCGCCGATGGCATAAGCCGCGATGATAATCCCTTCCAGCAGCGAGTGAGGAGTCCACTCCAGGATGTGGCGATCCTTGAACGTCCCCGGCTCGCTTTCGTCGCAGTTGACCACCAGGTATCTCGGATTGGGAGAGTCTTTAGGGATGAAGCTCCACTTTCTCCCGGCGGGAAATCCGGCGCCTCCCAGGCCGCGAAGGTTGGACCGGATAACCTGGTCGGCCACCTGCTGCGGCGTCATCTGCGTCAGCGCATTGCGCGCCGCCTCGTAGCCGCCGTCGTTCAAATAGAACGACAGTTTGCGGGCCTCCGCATTGAAGAAATGCCGGGAAAGGATCTTTTCCATCATTTCAGCTTATCCAGCAATTCGTTTACCTTCTCGGCTGACATGTTGGCGTAGTAGTCGTCATTGACCTGGAGTGACGGCGATAGATCACACGCTCCCAGGCATTCCACCGTGGTCAGGGTGAAGCGATTGTCGCGAGTGGTTTCCCCCGGGTGAACCCCCAGTTTCCGGCAGGCCGCCGCCACCGATTCCTCCGCCCCAAGCAGGGTGCAGGAGAGATTGGTACAGAATTGCAGGTGATACTTCCCCGCCGGCTTATCCAGAAGAAGACTGTAGAAGCTAACGGTCTCTCTCACATCAATTGCGGGAATTCCCACCAGTTCCGCCACGGCAGTTTCCGTGTCCCGGGAGATGTATCCGGATTCGCGCTGGCAGGCGTGGAGAATCGGCAGTAGTGCCGCCCGCGGCTGCGGGTACCGGGCCAGGATTTCCGAAATCTCCGACAAGAGCCTGTCGGAGAACGATTGCAAGCTCACCGATCCAGTTCCCCTCCAATCATGTTAACCGAGCCAAAAGTGGGAACGATGTCGGCCACGGTATAGCCGATCAGCAAATGCGGCAGCGCGGCCATCGTGGGAAAACAGGGAGGGCGGCAGCGAACGCGATAAGGCCGGTCCGTGCCGTCGCTGACGACAAAAAAGCCGAGTTCCCCGTTGGCTCCTTCAACCGCAGCATAGGCTTCTCCCCGGGGCGGCCGCAGGCCATGGCCGGTCATCACCATCTTGAAATGGTTCATCAGGGCTTCAATGTTGCTGTACGTCTCGTCCTTGGGAGGAAGGATCACTTTCCTGTTCTGGATGTTCACCAGATTCCCGAAGGCCCGCTCCGAACCGCTCAGAGTCGGTTCAGCCGCTACTTGCCTTCTCACCAGACCTTCGGTGACTCCAAATTTTGACAGATCACGCATTTCGGCCGCCGGGATCGGCCTCTCCTCGAAGTCTGCGTTGATTTCTCCCTGAGGCATCCGATCAAACGCCTGCTCGATGATGCGCATGCTTTGTTCCATTTCGCGCATGCGACACAGATAACGGTCATAATTGTCGCCACGCTCTCCCAGCGGCACGTCAAAGTCTAGCCGGTCGTAAACCAGATAAGGCGTGACTTTGCGAACGTCATACTCCACCCCGCAGGAGCGCAGGAACGGCCCGGTGATGCCGTACTGAATCGCAAGTTCCCGGGTGCAGACTCCAACGTCGCGCATGCGATCGTAAAAAATGCGGTTCTTGGTGAGCAACCGGTCTACTTCGTCAAGCACAAGTCGGGTTTTCTTCAAGACGGCTCTAGTTTTCTCTTCAAATCCCTGCGGAAAGTCCGCCTTGACCCCTCCGATTCGGACAAAGCTGACCGTCACGCGCGCCCCGGTGACATCTTCAATCAGTTCATAAACGTATTCGCGAGCCTTGATGAGATAGAGAAAAACGCTGAAGGCGCCCAGTTCCATGGCGCTTGCGCCAATGCAGGTGAGATGGTCCGTGATCCTGGACAATTCGCTCAAGATCACACGGATGTACTTGCAGCGCTCGGTCAGTTCGATCCCCATCAGTTTCTCAACTGCCTGCGCATAACCGAAGTTGCAGATCAAGGGCGATACGTAGTTGAGCCGGTCGGTGTAAGGAATGGAGTGCATGTAATTGCCCTGCTCGCAGCTTTTTTCGAAGGCGCGATGCAGGTAACCGATCTCGACTTTGGCATCCACGACTGTCTCGCCATCCAATTCAACGTCGATCTTGATCGTCCCGTGCATTGCCGGATGCGACGGGCCGAACGACAACAGCATCCGGTTGGTGGCAACAGGGGTTGAGGTCTCAAGCAATTCGTCGTTCATAGTTTCGGGCGGCGCGCTGTACTGACCACTAACAGACTGACAACTGACCGACTGACAACTGACAGCTGATAGCTGACTCGGCCATCAGCCTTTCGCGTATTCACTCGCGGTTGTCAGTTGTCAGTTGTCAGTTGCCAGTTGTCAGTCTGTCAGTCGTCCCCTCAGTTCCTCGGCCCGACCCGGGGCTGGCGCCGGTTGACCGGGTAGTCCTTGCGCAAGGGGTGACCTTCAAATCCGTCATACATTAAAATCCGCCGCAAATCCGGATGGCCCGCAAAACGGATCCCGAACATGTCCCAGACTTCACGCTCAAACCAGTCGGCACCTTTCCAGAGCGGAACCAGGGAAGGCACTTCGGGATCACTGCCGTCCACCGGCGCTTTCAGACGCACCCGGTGCCGCAGGGGCAGGGAGAAAAAGTGATAGACCACCTCAAAGCGAGGCCGGCGCTGCGGGTAGTCCACCGCCGTGACATCAATCAGAAAGTTGTACCGGAGATCCGGATCGTCGCGCAGCGCTTGACTGACTTCGACGATCCGGTCCTTGTGGACTACGGCAAAGTCGTCGCCAAAAGCGCTCCCCAGATCAAACAGCGCTCCACCAAAATTTTCTTTAAGCTTCCGCAGTGTGACGCTCATTAACAAAGGTGGACAACTAACAGCTGACAACTGACAGCCGACAGCTAACGCCCCTGGCGGTTGGCCTCCTGACCGGCCTGAACCGCTGACTTACCTGACGGGGTAGACCGGATTGGGCTGTCAGCCGTCAGCTTTCAGCCATCAGTCGCTCAGTCGTTGTCACTTGTCAGTTGTCAGTTGTCAGTTGTCAGCTGCCCAGTTCCCGGACCCCTGGCCCCCACCCCCCATCTGGATTTTTTCCTGCAGCTTCATCAGCCCGTCAAGCACTGTTTCCGGGCGGGGGGGGCAACCCGGAATGTAAACGTCAACGGGAATGATCGTATCAATTCCCATCACGGTCGCATAATTGTCGTAGAAGCCACCGGTGCAGGTACAGACGCCAAAAGCGACCACCCACTTAGGCTCACACATCTGGTCGTAAATCATTTTCAGCGTGGGCGCCAGCTTGTGACTGATCGTGCCCACGACAAACAGAACGTCGGCCTGGCGCGGCGAGAACCGCGGCATGCCGGCGCCGAAGCGATCCACATCGTAGTGAGAGCAGGCCGTGGCCATGTATTCCATGCCACAGCACGCAGTCACAAAAGGGTACTGAAAAATGGAGTACTTGCGCGCCCAGCCAATCATTCTGTCCAGGCGACTGGCAAAAAATCCCCCGGCAGGCGTGTTCAGCGCCATTCCAGAGCACCTTCCTTCCAGGCGTAGACCAGCCCCACCAGCACAAAGGCAAGGAACACCGCCATACTGATAAATCCCTGAAGCCCGAGGCTGTGAAACACCACCGCCCAGGGGAACAAAAAGATCAACTCAACGTCAAACAGGATGAAGAGCAGCGCCACCAGGAAAAACTTCACCGAGAATTTTCCACGGATCACCGGATGGGGGAGATTGCCGCACTCAAACGGCAACTGCTTGACCGGGTTGGGCCGCTGCGGCCCGATAAGAAAAGCCAGCAGCAGAAGCGTCCCCGCAAGCCCGGCGGCCGCCAGCACATAGAGCAACAAACCGATCGTTTCTGTCGTTATCACCTAGATTGCACGGAGCTGTTGCCGCAGTTGCAGTCTTTGCGAAGACTCCACGACCTCTCACCGCGAAGACGCGAAGCTTAGATCCCTTGCTTTCTGCCTCGCCAGCGGACATGGGAGAAGGCACACTAATACACCTTCAACTTGGTCACCCGCATCTTTCTACCCACCAGAGTAACGTCATAGCCTACTTCCAGACCCACCCGCAGGGCGCTTTCTGGTCCCGACAGATCTAGTTCCGGGAGAAAGAAGAAGATGTGGCGGCCGTTCTTCGCCTTGAGGAATCCGTAGTGTTTGTCGCTGAAGTACTTGACAATCCGACCTCGCGGCAAGCTCAACTGCAGAGAAGTCAATTCTCCCGGAAGGCTCCATTTCAAGCGATGCTTTCTTTCGACAAACTCTATGTGCATCGCTATCGGACTGCCAGACGGGAGGGCCGTTCCCTCGCCATGTTAAGAGTCACCCCTTCCGGGAGATAGTCGACAATCAGAACCCCGTTGAGGTGATCGATCTCATGCTGCAGCACAGCGGCCTTCAAGCCGGCTGCCTCTATTTCAAAGAAACCGCCCGTCGCGTCCTGAGCCTTCACGATCACCGTCTCCGCCCGCGGCACTGAAACCCGAACATCCGGGATGCTGAGGCAGCCTTCTTCCGACAGGCGTGAGCCTTCGGAGCGCAACACCTCCGGGTTTACCATCACCAGAGGCTGATCGCGCTCTTCAGTGACATCAAACACCAGAATCCGCTCCGAAAGATTTACCTGCGGGCCAGCCAGCCCTACTCCCTTGTTGCGATACATCGTGGCAATCATGCGCCGCGCTACTGAGCTCAGCCTCTGGTCAAAGCGCGTGACCGGCAACGCCTTCCTGCGCAGCATCGGATGGGGATACTGGATGATTTCAAACGTCCTCATCTCATCTGCAGTGTCGGACTGGATCCGGGAATCGCCGTCGGTCCGTTTTCCAGCTTGAACTTGTCCCATTTAGAACCATTCTTATCGTAGGCAGCCAGCTCGAAATACTGCGTCAACTCAATGGCATTGACCGGGCAGGCTTCCTGACAGAGCCCGCAAAACAGGCAGCGCGAAGTGTCGAAGGTGAACTGTTGCAGCACTTTCCGGCTGGTCTTGGCGTCCCGTTCGCTGGTCACGACAATCAGATCCTCCGGGCAGGCGAGGGCGCACAGGTTGCAGGAGATACACAGTGTCTCGCCCGTGTCGGGATCCTTGTTCAGACGGGGGGCGCCCCGATAGCGGTCGGCGATCTGGGGTCGCTGGGTCGGATATTGTTCCGTGTAGGTCCGGCGGAATACGTAGGGCAAGGTGATCAGCAGGCCTTTGAGAATATCGATGAAAAACAGTTTTCTCAGGAATTCCATGGCTATGCGACCTTTCCCATCTTGCCCATAATCTTGTCCTGAAGTCGGATGACGCCGTAAAGAAGCGCCTCAGGCCGCGGCGGACATCCGGGAATGTAGACGTCAACCGGAATGATCTTATCCACGCCCTGCAGAACCGCGTAGGAATTGAAGGGACCGCCGCAGTTGGAGCAGGCTCCCATGGAAATTACCCATTTGGGGTCGGGCATCTGGTCGTAGACACGCTTGACAACGGGAGCCATCTTCAGTGTCACGGTGCCGGCGATAATGATCAGATCTGACTGTCGCGGGCTGGGACGAAAGATCCCGGCTCCGAATCGGTCCATGTCAAAGCGGGAAGCGCCTGTTGCCATCATTTCTATGGCGCAGCAGGCGAGACCAAAAGTCATCGGCCAGAGCGATGACTTGCGTGCCCACCGAAAGGCCTGCTCCACAGTTGTTGTGATAAAGTTCGGTTTTGGCTCCTTGACTTCGGGAAGCTCCAAACCGGAAACGACTTTCAAATCATCCCCCATCTGTTTCCTCACTCTCTGGGTCAGTATAGCAAAATCAGAGGCCCGTTTCGGCCAATTGTGCCCTCAGCGCCTCAATCTGCGCGCGGATCTGGTCGCGGACCTGGCGGTAGAACTCCAGGCCGTGGCCAATCGGATCGGCAACCGACCAGTCCTCGGCCACTTTCCCATCGGGCCGGGAAACGAAGTCCGACGTGGGAAACCCTCCCATGGAAATCACGACTTGCATGCCGTCAACGTCGACTTCGTCCAATCCTTTGCTTCTCTGCCCGGAAATATCTATACCGATCTCCTCCATGACCGCGATGGCGTGGGGACTGATGTATCCGGCCGGAAGCAGGCCAGCGCTCTGCACCATCCAGTCAGGCGCGAGTTGCCGAGCGAGCCCCTCGGCCATCTGACTGCGACAGCAGTTTGCCACGCAGACAAAAAGCACGGTGAGGGGGGTTTCTCCCTTCCCTGTCACGGCGTCCATCCCTCCGTTTTCATCCTAGGAGCCCGCCCGAGAATTGACCTGGATGGCGTTCCGAGCCCGATGTGCGCCACCCTGGGAATTCTTGGGCCGGTATTAAATGCTACCGGATTCTGAACGCTTAAGGAACTCCCATGATTTGTTGAGACCGTAGCGCCGGTGGTAGCATTGAAGGCCCGGCGCTCCGCCGTTGTCAGTTGTCAGTTGTCAGTTGTCTGCTGTCAGTTGTCTGCTGTCAGTTGTCAGTTGCGCCGCAATTCGAGCTTTGTCCTCACATGGCTAGATTTGGCAAGAAACGGGTCATCGTGGTAGGCGGGAACGCCGCAGGGATGACGGCCGCCTCCCGGCTGCTCCGGCTCGACCCGGAAGCTGAAGTGACCATACTGGAGAGAAGCGCCCATATCTCCTACTCCATTTGCGGCGCATCCTACTATCTGGAAGGATTGATCCCCCGCGTGGAAGATCTGGTTGCCTTTACCCCAGAGACACTCTGGAAGGAGCGCCGGATCCAGGCGCGCACCGAGTGGGAAGCCACGGAATTGAGGCTCAGTCGCCGGGAAGTGGAGTGCAGAGACCGGCGAACCGGTCTTTCTGAGCGGCTCCCGTTCGATAACCTCGTGCTGGCCACCGGCTACCATCCCCTCACGGGGTCGGTCGCTGGAGCAGAACACCCGGCTGTCATCAAGATCAGCCAGCTCGAAGATGTTATTCGGCTGAAACGGTTCCTTGAAGAGCGTCGTCCGCGCAGCGCGGTGATCGTCGGCGGAGGCTATATCGGCCTGAACAGCGCCGAGGCGCTGCGCAAACGGGGGCTTTCCGTACGAGTACTGGAGCGGGACGAACAGATCTTCAGGGCGGTGGATCCAGACATTGCCGCGCTGGTGGAAAAGGAGTGCAGCGGCGCCGGTATTGAGATTTCATGCTTCGCCCCTGCCAGCGCCATCGTTTTCGAAGGCGACCATCCGGCGGGTGTGGTTGCGGGCGGCACATCTTACCCCGCCGAACTGGTCGTGGTAGACGTGGGTGTGGCCCCCAGCGTAGATCTGGCCAGCCAAGCAGGACTTCGAATTGGCGCCAGCGGCGCCATCGCCGTTTCCCCGCGGATGGAGACGTCGCAAGACGGGGTGTATGCCGCGGGCAACTGTGCGGAATCAATCCACTGGATCACGCGGCGAGCCGTGACCAGCGCTTTGGGAACGCATGCAGTCAAACAGGGACGCGTCGCAGGCGAGAACATCGCCGGACTCCGCTCGGAGTTTCCCGGAGTCTTGCAGACATCAATCACCCGGTTCTTTTCCCTTTCGGTGGCCAGGACAGGCCTCAACGAACGTGAGGCGAGGCAGTTCGGCTTTGATTTCGCCGCCGTTTCGGTGACCTCTCCCACCCGGGCCGGATATTTCCCACCGAAAGAAAAAGTAGCAGTAAAACTGCTGTGTGACCGCAAGACGGGAAAATTGCTGGGCGCTCAGATGGCCGGACCTTCCTGGTCCGCCAAACAGATTGACGTGGCCGCAGCCGCCATCACCGCCGGCCTGACGCTGGAGCAGGTGGCGCAGATGGACCTGGCCTACTCGCCGCCGCATGCCCCGCTGTGGGATCCCCTCCAGGTGGCCGCCAACGCGGCGCTGCGCCAGTTGCGGCGCTAGCCCGACTTTGACAACTGGACCCACTTTTCTGCGATTTTAGGGATTCTCAGATCCGCAAGTCTTTGGCTGTCAACGAGAGTGTTTCCGAAAGTGCTTGTAGTGAAGACCTACCCCCTTGTGCGCCATCTTAATTAATAGACAATAGCCGCATGTTCCTGCGAATGACGCGGCGAATGAAAGATGGCAAGGAACACCGCTATTGGAGCATCGTGGAGAGCCACCGAAGTACAGACGGTCGTGTACTTCAGAGACATGTCCTGTATCTGGGAGAGATCAACGACAGCCAGCGAGAGGCCTGGTGGCGCTCGATCGAGGTTTTGGAAAACGGCAAGGAGACAGCGCGCAAGGTTTCGCTTTTCCCGGAAGATCGGGTGGTTGAGTCTGGCGAGCATGAGGTGATTCACGTGCGCGTCAATCAGATGCGGCTGGAGCGTGCGCGGCAATGGGGGGCGTGTTGGATGGCCTTGCTGCTGTGGGATCAGTTGCAGTTGGATGGCTACTGGGCAGAGAAACTGGCGCCGAGCCGGGAAGGGACACGCTGGCTCAATGTGCTGAAGATTCTGGTCTGCTATCGGTTGATCAAACCCGGCAGCGAGTGGAAGCTGCATCGGGACTGGTACGGCAAGAGCGCGGTGGGAGATTTACTGGGGGAAGAAGGAGAGGTCATTGCGTATCAGAATCTGTACAAGGGGATCCGAGGGGGGATCCGTAGGGGGGGATCCGGGGGATCCGTGAAGATCCGGGGATCCGTGCGTCTCACCAAAGGGGTCAAGGAATTCTATGAAGACGCCCGTTTAGCCGCGGCGGCCGGTCGTTTTCATTCTCAGGCATTTGTCGTTTTCCAGTGGGGATCCGTTTGGGGA
>JACQGG010000235.1 GCA_016199665.1 Acidobacteriota bacterium
CCTGGATGCGCTCGGACTGAAGTTCTCGGTGGCGGTGAAAAAGGCCTCCTGAGCGCCGGTTCGTGCCTTTTGCCGAACGTTCACCCTTCGGTTGTCCGGGGTCGACATCAACCAGAGGACGCGGGCCAAAGGGGCTGAATACAGGGATCACGAGCAAGGTCAGCCTTCAGGGCGGCCAGGCTGCGGCTTGCAGCCGGCGCTTCTCAGTCAGGGCTCAGCGAGCCGGGTCGCCGTCGTGGCTCTTCACAAAACATGACAGCAGCATGCTCACGATGCTGACCACCAGCGCGCCCCAGAAGGCCGAGCGGAAGCCGGCAACGTGAAACCCAAGACCCAGAACCTCGGAGAGGGAGCTGGTGAGCCAGAGCATAAGGCTGTTGATAACCAGCGTGAACAGGCCAAGTGTCACGACCAGCAGAGGGAGCGACAACAGCTTGACGACGGGCCGGACCGCGACGTTGATCACTCCAAAGAGGAGCGCCACCAGGAAAAGGCCGATCCAGCCGCCGCGGTACGTGATCCCGGAAACAAGGCGGGTGGCCACCCACAAGGCCGCAGCATTGATCAGCAGCCGGGACAGAATTCCCATATGATTCTCCTCCAACGCAACACGAAGCAAGACCTTGGGAGTGCGGTCACACGAGGCCACCTCAAATGCAGCGACCTGTTGCCGCGCTCACAAAGACGGACCCCCCGCAAGGGATTCACTTAACGTAGCTGCTTGACGGTGCAAAAATCACTTTCTTGCGTTCACCGCCGAGACGCCGCCCAGCAGAGCCGGAACCCAAAGGTCTGGTTCTGAAACGGCAGCCAGTCCTCAATCACCGCCGAGACGCGGAGGCCGCAGAGAATGCCTAGCGCGGCGCAGCCGCAACCAAACGGCCAACCGGATTACTGCAAAATCTTCGCAGGCTGGCAATAAATTGCGCATTAGCAATGCAGAGATCTGTTTTCTCTGCGGCGCCTCCGCGTGCTCTGCGTCTCCGCGGTTAATAAACTCGCCGACACAGCCAGAACTCAGTCGCTCCCGCCTTCTGGAGGCGGACCTTTGGATCGCCCCTCCGTCGCCCGACGCAGTCCACACCGAAAATCTTCATCAGAAAAAATCTTCGCAGAAAAACAAGAAGTTACCCACTTGCTACGCCGAGGGCGCAGAGCGTCCGCAGAGGCGTTGTTCTCCGCGTATTCTCCGCGATCTCTGCGGTGGCGGTCAAACTCATTTTGCACCGCAAAGTAGCTGCTGCCGTCCGGCGCCGACCCGAGCACGCCGATGACCCTACTCGAACGCCTGGATGCCGGTAATTTCCTGGCCGAGAATCAAAGTGTGAATGTCGTGCGTGCCTTCGTAAGTTTTCACCGTCTCCAAATTGCACATGTGGCGGAAGACGGGATAATCGTCCAGGATTCCGCTGGCTCCCAGAATATCGCGGGCCATTCGCGCGATTTCCAAAGCGATGTAGACATTGTTGCGCTTGGCCATCGACACCTGAGCAAAGGTCACCTTTCCTTCGTCTTTCAGCCGCCCCAACCGGTAGCAGAGCAGTTGCCCTTTGGTAATTTCAGTCAGCATCCAAACCAGTTTTTCCTGCACCAGTTGGTGTGAAGCGATGGGCTTGTCTTTGAACTGCTTCCGCTCCAGCGCCCAATGCAGGGCCGTGTGGTAACAGGCCATGGCGGCGCCCAGCACCCCCCAAGCAATGCTGTAGCGCGCCTGATCCAGGCACATCAAAGCCGACTTGAGGCCGTCGGTTCCCGGCAGCAGCGCCTGGGAAGGCAAACGGCAGTCGCTAAACAGCAATTCGGACGTAACAGACGCGCGCAGAGAAAATTTGTTTTTATATTCCCGGGTCTCAAATCCGGGGGTTCCTCTTTCCACCAGAAAACCCCGGATCTGCCCGTCGTCACACCGCGCCCAGACCACCGCCACATCCGCGATGCTTCCATTGGTGATCCAGGCTTTCGAGCCGTTGAGCAGGTAACCCGGGCCGCGGCTGGCGGCCCGCGCCAGCATCCCGGCGGGATTCGATCCGAAGTCAGGTTCGGTCAATCCGAAGCAGCCGATGGCGTCTCCCGAGGCGAGCGGCGGCAGCCACCGCTCCTTCTGCTGTTCCGACCCGAAGGTGTAGATTGGATACATCGCCAGTCCGCCCTGGACGGAGGCGAAGCTTCGCAGGCCACTGTCGCCCCGCTCCAGTTCCTGCATGATCAGACCATAGGCCACATGATTCAGGCCGGCGCAGCCGTAGCCCTGCAGTGTCGCTCCCAGGATTCCCAACCGGCCCATTTCCTTGACCAGATGGCCCGGAAAGGTGCCTTCCCGGTTGTGCTTCTCGATGATCGGCAGGACGTGATCCTCCACAAAATGACGCACCGTCTCCCTCACCAGCTTCTCCTCGTCAGAGAGCAGCGGGTCGACGTTCATGAAGTCGTATCCTTTAAAGAGTGGCGCCATCGCGAGCCTCAGTTGTCTGGTTCAAGCTGCTTTCCGGCGCATTGTTCTCCGCGTATTCTCTGCGACCTCTGCGGTTCTGCGGTGGCGGCCAAAGTCGTTTTGTATCGGAAAGTAGCCTGCACTAGCCCTGATCCAAACGGCGGTAGCTTCCCTGAAAAAAAATGAGGGGCTTCCTTCCCCGGGCGGCGCCCTCCATCTGCATTGACTTGACTTGCGCCAGCATGATGGTGTGGTCGCCTCCGGGATAGAATTGCACCGCTTCGCATTCCAGCGTCGCCAGGCACTCGTTCAGCAACGGGACGCCCGTCCGGCCCACTCTCCCGAGATATCGGGCGCGGTCGCTCCTTTTAGTGGAATAGTGAGCGGAAATAGCTTCCTGATCTTCCGCCAGGATGCTCAGCCCGAACTTTTTCGCCTGCTTGAAGACTTCCACCATGCCGGTGTTCTCCAGGCAGATCAGCACCAGCAGCGGCTGCAGTGAGACAGAGGTGAACGCGTTGACGGTTAATCCGTAGGGGCGACCCTCGGAATCGGAGGTTGCCGCGACCGCAACGCCGGTCGCAAATTGCCCCATAACCTTGCGGAATTCTGCCGCTGTCGGCGCTTGACCTTCTGACATCATTTGCAAACTTCGCAACGGCCGATCGAGTAGGGTCGCTCCATGAAGTCAACTGATCCGGGTGAGGAGTCTACTGCCTGTCGCAATGCGAAAAAATACTTTACTCCATTTCTCCCTTGATCCGCTTCTCAATTCTCTTGAGCTGCCGGCCCTCGGCCATGGCCACCAGGCTGTCTCCGACTTCGATCTTTTCGTCCGCGGCAGGATTGAAAACCATCTTCCCTGAAGCGCGCTTGATCGCCACCAGAATCATTTCGCGCAGCCCGTGCAGCCCCGACTCCTGAAGCGTCACCCCGCGGCAGGGAGAGTGAGCCGGGACGCTGATCTCCTCCAGTTGCAGTTCCAGACTCTGGTGGTGTGTGGCCAGATCCACGATGTCCACCACCGCGGGCCGGAGCACGGCCTGCGCCATGCGGTGCCCGCCCATCGCGTAGGGGGAGATGACTTTGTTGGCGCCGGCCTGCATCAACGTTCGCTGGCTGCGTTCCGACTCGGCCCGCGCCACCACAAAGAGGGACTGGTTGAGCTCCTTGGCGGTGAGAACGACATAGACATTGGCCGCATCGTTGGTCAAGGCTGCAAACAGTCCCCGGGCTCGAGCGATGCCGGCCGCCAGCAGAGTTTTTTCGTCGGCGGCGTCACCCGGCACAGCCAGGTACTGCGCCTGTTCGGCGGCACGCAACCGGTCTTCCTGCTGCTCGACAACCACAAACGGGACCGGTTTTGAAGCCAGCTCCCGGCAGATGACCTCGCCGATGCGGCCGAATCCACAGACCAGGTAGTGCCCCGAAAGAGATTCAATTGCCTTCTGCATGCGTCTTCTCCCAAAAAACTGCTGAAACTCACCTTCCACGGCTTTCCCGGCGACGTACACCGTTGTATAGAAGACAACACCCAGTCCCCCCACCAGCAGAAAAATGGTAAAGGTCCGGCCGGCGGCGCTCAGCGGCCGGACCTCCTGAAAACCGACCGTGGAGAGCGTAATGATGGTCATGTAGAGCGCTTCAAACCAGGTGTAGCCTTCCAGGAAGTGATAGCCGAGGACACCGGCAGCTATGACAACGACGATAAAAAATGCGGCGGTGCTTAATCTGGACAGAAAGTCTCCCCTGCTTCAGCCCGAGAGGGATCCCGAATGCGACGTCCCAGTCGATTGAATCAAAATCCTAATTTGATTTCCAGCCGATTTCCAGTCCTGAATGCTGCCGTTGCGGATTCACGGGCGCCGCAACGTTTGTTGCGAGTGCGACGGTCCCGATATCGCCCGGTGATGTCCTTTGACACGACCCTGGCCTTCGGGTGAAGGCGATTGCGAGTATAATAGCGGGCCAGTTCCCGGATATGGTCCGAATCGGCGGGGTACAGAAAGCCTTGAGTGACAACCTGGAGCGTCCGAGGGGAGGAAAACGCGATCCTATTTCCGCGTCCCTGCGGGCCGACAGTGAAATCACCCAGCTCAAAGCAACCGTCAATGCCCTGCGCGATGAGCTGGAAAAGACCAGAATCGCCGAACAGGAGCGCATTCAGAAGGCGGTCGCCGCGGCCAACGACGAAATCACCCAGCTCAAAGGAACCGTCAACGCCCTGCGCGACGAGCTGGAAAAGACCAGAATCGCCGAGCAGGAGCGCATTCAGAGGGCAGTCGCCGCGGCCAACGACGAAATCACCCAGCTCAAAGGAACTGTCAACGCATTGCGCGACGAACTGGACTTGGGCGCCAAGCTTTCCAGGGAAGGGACGCGGCAGATTGAGCTGGATCATCAGCGCGAGCGGGCTGAGCTGCAAAGGACCCTCGCGGAGATGCGCCGGACCTTGGAAGAATTTCATGCCAAATCCAACTA
>JACQGG010000013.1 GCA_016199665.1 Acidobacteriota bacterium
GCTAAGACAAGATTCAGTGCTTCTATCCAATGGTTCTGCTGATTCCGCCGGCTGCGCCTGGACGCCGGTTCAAGACTTGCCTCGATATCCAGGCTGCCTCGAGTGATGCCTATGTATACTCTCCCCCGGATGATGTCAAGCAGTTTGACGGCATACACGGCATACGGCTCAAACGTTGTATTGTATGATCCGAGGGTCTCAGTAGCCCAGTCGGATCTCTTTGACCGGCGCCATGGAAACCACCCGTTCGCCGGTCTCGACTCCGTTGAGCGCGCCGCCCACATGGCACTTGCGGAATTCCACGTAGCGGCCCACCTGGACGGCGGATGCCAGGGTTGTGCCGGTCTTGCCGCGATGCGCGTGAATCGTCGCGTAGAAGCGCTCGTCCTCAATAGCCGTGACCTTCTGATCCGGTCCCCAGAGATGCACCTTCAAGGTAATATGGAAGACCGGATCGCCTCCCTCCTTGCTGCCTCCCTCACGCTGCACCCGGTAAAGTTCCAGGTTGAGCAGATTGTAGACCCGGAACTGGGTCGGCTGGCAGGAGTATTCCAGATGGGAACGAAGATGCTGGTCTTCATGAGTCCATTCCATCTCCTCGGTCAGAATCGAAAACGGACCCGGTTTCTCCGGAATCCACCAGGGAGGGGGCAGCGGTTCAGTTTTCTTCTTGGCCAGGAAGATGGTGGAACCGAGCGCCAGGCCGCCGAGAAACAGACCCCCGAGCCCCAGCCCTATTTTCCTCAACTTCATGGGCATTCCACGATCATGGCAATTCCCTGCCCTCCGCCGATGCAGAGGCCGGCCAGTCCCTTTTTCACCGCTCGATCCTTCATTGCGTGAAGCAATGTAACCAGGATTCTCGCCCCACTGCACCCGATCGGATGCCCAAGAGCGATGGCGCCCCCGTTGACGTTTACTTTTTCCGGATCAAGGTGCAACTCTTTGACAACGGCCAGGGATTGCACTGCAAAAGCCTCGTTCAACTCAAACAGGTCAATTTCAGCGGCCTTCATGCCGGCCTTCTGCAACGCGAGTGTCACCGCCGGGACAGGCCCCATTCCCATGATGGATGGATCGACGCCGGCGGACGCATAAGCCACGATTCGCGCCAGCGGCTCTTGCTTTAGATCGCGTAAACCGTTCTCCCCGGCAACCAGCAGCGCCGCCGCTCCGTCGTTGATTCCGGAAGCATTGCCCGCAGTAACCGTTCCGTCCTTGTCAAACGCAGGGCGGAGCTGGGCCAGCCTTTCCAGAGTCGTGTCGGGACGAATGTATTCGTCCTCGCTAAACAAGATTTCGCCGCCCTTGGCCGGGACCTTCACCGGAACAGTCTCCCGCTTGAACTTGCCCGCCGCCCGCGCCGCCGCCGCCCGCGCCTGGCTGGAGGCGGCAAACGCATCCTGCTCCCGGCGTGAAATGTCATAGCGACCGGCAATGTTCTCCGCCGTGATCCCCATGTGGACTTGGCCCATGGCGCAGGTGAGGCCGTCGCTCACCATGGAATCGACCAGGGATCCCGATCCCATCCGATAGCCCCAGCGCGCCCGGGGCAACAGGTACGGCGCAGCGGACATCGACTCGACCCCTCCGGCCAGAATCACCCCGGCGTCGCCGCATTGAATTGCCTGGCAGGCCAGCGTCACTGCCTTTAATCCTGAGCCGCAAACCTTGTTGACCGTGTAGCTGGGCGCCGAGTCGGGAATAGAGGCTTTTAAAGCGGCCTGCCGCGCCGGATTCATGCCGGAGCCTGCCTGCAAGACGTTTCCCAGGATCACTTCTTCCACCCGGCCGGGCGGCAGGCCCCCCCGGCGCATCACTTCGCAGAAAACAGTCGCGGCCAAATCCGCCACGCTTACGTCCCTGAGCGATCCACCAAAGCTTCCGATCGGGGTCCGGGCGGCTGCGCCGATATAGACATTCTGGATCATCCTGCTCCCCTCACTCCACGCTCATAACCTTGATATCATCGGCCACATGCAAGCTTGCCTCGGTCTTTTTCTTGACATCGTCGGTTGAAACACCCGGAGCCACCTCGCGCAAAATCAGTCCTCTGCGGGAGACTTCAATGACTCCCAGCTCAGTCACAATCAAATCGACCACGCCGGTGCCGGTGAGCGGCAGCCGGCACTGACTCAAAATCTTCGGCTCCCCTTCCCGGGTTACGTGGTTCATGGCGACGACGACCCGGCGAGCGCCGGCCACAAGATCCATGGCGCCCCCCATCCCCTTGACCATCTTGCCGGGGATCATCCAGTTGGCGATATCCCCCTGGGCCGACACTTCCATCGCGCCCAGAACAGAAAGGTCAATATGGCCGCCCCGGATCATGGCAAAGGATTCCGCCGAGTCGAAAAAAGAGGCGCCTGAGATGAAGGTGACTGTTTCCTTGCCGGCGTTGATCAGGTCCGGGTCTTCTTCTCCGGCAACCGGGTAAAGTCCCACTCCCAGCAGTCCGTTCTCGGAATGGAAAATGACATCCATCCCCTTTGGAACGTAGTTGGCCACCAGCGTCGGCATGCCAATCCCCAGGTTCACATAGAATCCGTCCTGCAGCTCCAGGGCAACGCGCCGGACGATCAGCTCGCGCTCATCCATGATCAAGACCTCACCGTTCGCCGCTCGATTCGCTTTTCATACTTCCCGCCTTGCAGGATCTTCTGAACGTAAACCCCTGGAGTGTGTATGAAATTGGGATCCAGATCGCCCGGCTCCACCAACTCTTCCACTTCAGCGATGGTGGTTTGCCCTGCGGCTGCCATCAACGGGTTGAAGTTGCGGGCGGTCATGCGATAGATGAGGTTTCCCATCCTATCCCCTCGCCATGCTTTGACAAACGCGAAATCCGCGCGAAGAGGCTTCTCCAAGACATACGTTCGGCCCTCAATTTCCCGTGTCTCTTTTCCTTCGGCAACAATCGTTCCGGCGCCCGTTGGAGTGAAAAAGGCGCCGATGCCGGCTCCGCCGGCTCGAATCCGCTCCGCAAACGTCCCTTGCGGAACCAGCTCGATTTCCAGCTCTCCCGTCAGCACCTGCCTCTCAAAGAGCCTGTTCTCCCCCACGTAAGTTGAGATCATTTTCTTGACCTGGCGCGTTTCCAGCAGCAGGCCGATGCCGAAATTGTCGACGCCGGCGTTGTTACTGATGACGGTCAGGCCGCGCGTACCCCGCCACCGCAGCGCCGCGATCAGCTCCTCGGGAATTCCGCAAAGGCCAAATCCGCCCATCATCACTGTGGCGCCGTCGGGAATCCCCGCTACCGCTTCATCCGCTCCACTGACGACTTTGTTCATCGCCACAATCCGATCCAAAGCAAGAATGATAACTGATTGCCATCCGAACCGCGACAGTTATGCAGTGCCCATGGCCCCCTGCGGCCCATCAATAGAGATGAACTCGCCCGAGCCGGAGCTCGAGGAGAAGTGCGCCTTGGTCCGCTGATGGCCCCCTGCGCCCCATCAATAGAGATGAACTCGCCCAAGCCGGAGCGGTCACAGCGTCTCCGGGGAGCGATTTCAACAGAGTGGAGCGAGAATAAGGGCCTACGGCGCGCCAGGCCTTGCGCAAAGTTGCGAACACCGGGAGATGTCGAGCGCCGGATGCCATGACCCAGGTTCTCGCCATCGCACGACAGTCCTGTATGGCTGTCTGGACCGCTACGACTTCCCCGCAGGCTGGCGGTGCTTTGAGCTTAGAAAGATGTCGGACGTTGACCTGTTGTCGGACGTTTGCTTGTGTAGAGACACGGCATGCCGCGTCTGAGGCAGGGACGCGACATGTCGCGTCCCTGGAGTTTCTACATTTTCCATGCTGGCGCGGCAGCGGCTGAAGCGGGCTCAGCTCTGGAGTTTCTACATTGGAACTATCCCGGCGGCGCAGTTGTTGGGACTGCCCCGGCGGGGCAGTTGAATTTAGCCCAGCGATTTATCGCTGGGTAAACTGGATATGCTATAACACGGTCAAGTCCCGTAGGGACGATTGAAAGTGGA
>JACQGG010000236.1 GCA_016199665.1 Acidobacteriota bacterium
CCTCCACCCTGTCGGCCGGAATGCCCGATCCGATCAGAGTCGTAGCAATACCGCTGGAAACGGTGATGATGTAATCTGCCGAATACAGGTATTTCCAGCGGCTCACCGGGCCGCGCAGCTTGAAATTGACCCGCCGCGAGAGAAGGCGAACCGGCACCCCGGCGAGACGACTCAGGAACGCCGCCACCGCGATGCCGCACGGAGTGTTGAAGTGAATGATATCCCATCTCCTCCCGGCGAGAATACGCCGCAGCGGCGCAACCAGCCCGAGCGCAAGTTCCCCGTACCGGGCAATGGGGATGAACAGAACTCCCAGGTGACGCACGCGCTGAGCAAGCAGCCCCGCTTCGGGGGCCATCAGCGCCACCTGCACACCGCGCCGATGCAACCCTCGAATCAGCGTGAAGATCTGCTCCTGCCCGCCCCTCCACGCGGTCTCGTTGTCAAGGATCAAGACATTCATGGTCCTGAAGCCAAGGGCCTGCGAAGACCCTCGGTGTCCGCGGGAAAAAACAACATCCGTTCTTCAGCAGCGGCCGGGCCTCTTCACCGGCCGTCGCGAAGCCTGCGTTCCATCTCGAGCAACTTGAGATAGCGGAAGAAAACAGAAGCGCCCGCCAGAGCCGAAACAGACAGGCCGGCAAGGCCGTCCTGAAAGCCTCTTTTGAGGAGATAGCTTTTCACAAACGCGGCGGCCGGCGCCGCCAGCAGATGGTATCCCCGCGTGCGAACGCCCCGCTCGTAAAAATCCTCGGCTGCCAGCCGCGAATAGCGGTCAAGCCGCTGCAGAAAATCGCTCACCGAGCGGTACGAGTAGTGAAGCAGCGGGTGAAACAACTGGCTCACCGCGCCATTGACTTCCACCGACTCGTGGAGTCGCCCGCCTCCCCAGCGACTGCGCGTTCTGTCAAACAAGCGGATCTGGTAATCCGGAGACCAACTGGTATGCTCGATCCACTGATTCAAAAAGTATGTGCGCCGCCGGATGCGGTATCCGGCCGCTTCTTCCTCGGAAAGTTGAAGAATTTCGCGGCTGAGCTCGGAGGGGACGCGTTCGTCAGCGTCCAGGCTTAACACCCAGCGACAGCTCGCCTGGGCCATTGCAAAATTTTTCTGGTCGACATAGCCCCGCCACTCTCTCTGCAGCAGGCGCACACCGCAACCACGGCAAATCTCTCCGGTGGCGTCCGAGCTGAAGGCGTCCACCACAAGGACCTCGCTGGCCCAGCAAACGCTCCGGATCGCCGCTTCTACATTGTTCTCCTCATTGAAAGTGATCAGGACTGCGGAAACGTTCATGATACCTTTGTGCCACTTCCTGCCGGCTGTGGAAGACCTCAATGTCCGGCCGGGCTGCAAACTGGTGGAGCAGCCGCCGCACCTGCCGGTCGGAGCGCCGGGCTGCGGACTTTTCCCGAAGGCGGGACTGCCTGCACTCCGGCCACTTCTTCAGCGCTCCCCAGAACGCCTGATAGAAAGCGAGGTCCGCCACCGCCCACCGGCTCAACAGCAGAAGCGCCAGCATGGCAACATGCTGGCAAAGCATAACGGGGTCATGGAGATTCTTCCAATGAAATAACAGGCGATTTCGAACCGCCACAATTTCCACGTCTTGGCGCTGAAAGGCGGCGCCGATGGTCGAGCTTGCCTGGTGCCAGGCCACAGCATCGTGCTGATAGACAACTTCCCATCCCCGCTTCCATGCACGATAGGAAAAGTCGATGTCTTCCCAATGAAAGGGCGAGTACATTTCGTCAAAACCGCCCAATTGCCGGGCCGCTTCGGTTCGAAAAGCGCAGAATCCGCCCACTGCATAGGCGGACAGGAACTTACCGGGAGCCACGGGATGCGGGCCGACTCGGCGGTCGTAATTGAAATAAACCGACCAGAAACCTTTGCGAAACGTCCCGATCTTGCCTGCGGTCGCCAGCAATCCGGCGACCGGCTCAAAAGCCCGCGCCGTCACTGCAAAAACAACGGGGTCGGAAAAAGGCCTGACTAAAGCCTCCGCAAATCCCGGAGCCACCAGAACGTCGTTGTTGAGCAGAATGGTAAACGGGAAATGAGCGGCGCCAATCCCTGCATTGCACGCCCGTGAAAACCCTCCTCGCAAGCTCCGGGCCACGACCTGTACTGGGAGCGACTTGAGGAAATCCGGAGTGCCGTCACGGCTGGCGTCGTCGACAACAATCACCTCCACCGCGCCTCGGCTGCCGTCCCGGTATCTCTGCGCTTCCTCAAGCAGCGGTGGAAGAAACCGCCTCAATAGCGGGAGGCCATTCCAGGTGGGAACGATGATGGAGACGTCCATAGTACGATATGCTGCTAGCCCGGGGCTAGGAGCGGTCGGCTCTCGGCAGTCGGCTCTCAGCTGACCGCTACCGGCTTTCCAGCAGCGAAGATCCGGTCATCTCCGGCGGCTTCTCCAGTCCGAAGTAGTGCAGCAGGGTGGGCGCGACATCCTGCAGCGCGCATCCGCTGCGCAACCTGCCATGAAAGTCGTCGTCCACCAGGATAAATGGAACTGGGTTGGTCGTGTGAGCTGTGTGGACTCCGCCTGTGGCCGGATCGATCATCTGCTCCGCATTGCCATGATCGGCCGTCACCATCATGACGCCACCCTTCTCCCGGACCTTGCCGTAGACGCGCCCCAGACATTCGTCCACTGCTTCGACGGCGCGCCGCGCCGCGGAGATGACGCCCGTGTGTCCTACCATATCAGCATTGGCGTAATTGAGAATCACGCAGTCATCCTCCCCGGCGTCAAGCTCCGCCAGCAGCCGGTCGGTCACTTCAAAGGCGCTCATCTCCGGCTTCAGGTCATAAGTCGCCACCTTCGGCGACGGGATCAGAACGCGTCGCTCTCCCGCAAAAGGCGGCTCTTCCCCTCCGTTGAAGAAATAAGTGACATGAGCATACTTCTCGGTTTCCGCAATCCTCAAATTCTTGAGTTGCTGCTGCGCCAGGATCTTGGCCAGAATCCGATCCAGGATAATCGGTTTGAATGCGACCGGCTGGTCAAAGGTCCGGTCATACTCGGTCAGGGTCGCGCAATTGGGGTAGAGCGACATTCGGCCAAAGGAGGTAAAATCCGGCTGGGTCAGCGCCCGGGTGAGCTGTCGCGCCCGGTCGGCCCGGAAATTGAAAAATAGGGCCGCATCCTCGGGCTGCATAGGAGCCAGCGGCTTGCCGTTTTTCATCACCACCGAGGGAACCAGGAACTCGTCGGTGATTCCCTGATCGTAGGAACGCCGGATAGCTTCCTCAGCGCTGCTTGCGGGATTTCCCTCCCCCTCCACGATGGCGCGGAACGCCTTCTCGGTCCGCTCCCAGCGATGGTCACGATCCATCGCATAGTAGCGCCCGCTGACCGAGGCAATGCGCCCCAGTCCCAGGTTGTCCATCCGGTCCTGCAGCGCCCGGGCAAAGGTGATTCCGGAAGTGGGCGACGTGTCGCGCCCGTCGGTAAACATATGGACATACGCCTCGCTAACGCCTGCCTTTCCAGCCGTCTCCAGAAGCGCGAACAGGTGGCGGATATGAGAATGCACTCCTCCATCCGACACCAGCCCCAGCAGGTGCAGGGATGCGTACTTGGCCGTCATCATGGACTGGGAGACTACCGGGTTGGACGCAAACCCGCCACTCTCAATGGCGCGGTCGATGCGGGTGATATCCTGGAATACGACTCTTCCGGCTCCCAGGTTCAAGTGGCCCACTTCACTGTTGCCCATTTGTCCTTCAGGCAGGCCCACGGCCGGCCCGCTCGCTCCCAGTACCGTCATCGGATAACGTTCCGTCAATAGAGCGAAATTGGGAGTCTCCGCCAGTGCCACCGCATTCCCCTCGTTCGCCTCGCAGACCCCCCACCCGTCCATGACCAGCAGAATCACCGGGCGGCGCTCTCCTCTTTTCATCATTGTCTCCCTGACATCTTGTAGAAACGCGCCGCGGCGCCCAGTTCTTCCTCGATGCGCAGCAGCTGGTTGTACTTGGCGATGCGCTCCGAGCGGCTTGCAGAGCCCGTCTTGATCTGCCCGGTGTTGCTGGCCACAGTTAAATCCGCAATAAAGGGATCCTCCGTCTCGCCGGAGCGGTGAGAAATAACAGACGTATAGCCGCTGCGCGACGCCAACTGAATCGCCTCAAGCGTCTCCGTCAGAGTCCCGATCTGGTTCAGCTTGATCAGAATGGAATTTCCCACGCCCTGCTCGATTCCCTGCCGGAGTCTTTCAACGCAGGTGACGAAAATGTCGTCCCCGACCAGTTGCACCCTCGCTCCGATTTCGGCGGTCAGTTCCCTCCATCCCTTCCAGTCATTTTCCGCCAGACCATCCTCGATGGAAATAATGGGGTACTGGCGAATCCAGTCGGCGTAAAACTTCACCATTTGGGCGCTGGTCTTTTTCTCGCCGCTGGACTTTCTGAACACGTAGTGACCCTCGCTGAAGAACTCGCTGGCAGCCGGGTCCAGCGCAATGCAGATATCCTCGCCCGGCCGATAGCCGGCTTCGTCGATGGCCCGCAAAACCAGCTCGACCGCTTCTTCATTGGATTTCAAATTCGGCGCAAAGCCGCCCTCATCTCCGACCGCCGTGTCATGGCCGCGCTTCTTCAGAACTTTCTTCAGGTGATGAAATGTTTCAACCCCCATGCGCAGAGCGTCGCGAAAACTGCCGGCCGAAACCGGCATGATCATGAACTCCTGGAAGTCCACGTTATTATCGGCATGCGCGCCGCCGTTGAGGATGTTCATCATGGGAACCGGCAATGTCACCGCCGCGGCGCCCCCCACATACCGATACAGCGGCAGCCGGTAATGCGCCGCCGCGGCGCGCGCGCAGGCCAGCGAGACACCCAAAATCGCATTGGCCCCCAGCTTTGCCTTATTGGGAGTTCCGTCCAGGTCGAGCAGCAGCTTGTCAATCTCCTGCTGGCGGCTCGCATTCTGACCGAGCATTCGCGGAGCGATCTCCTGGTTGACGTTGGCTACGGCTTTCAGCACCCCTCGGCCCAGATACCGCTTGGGATCGCCATCGCGCAACTCCAGCGCTTCATGCTCGCCCGTTGAAGCGCCGGACGGGACCGCGGCACGGCCGGTGGCACCGCTTTCCAGTTGCACTTCAGCTTCCAGCGTAGGGTTTCCGCGAGAATCCAGAATTTCCCGCGAAATCAAACGGCGGATCAACGTCATGGGACCTTCTCCTTACCCGGCAAATGGGATTTCGGAATTCGGAATTCGGAAGGCAGAGGGCGGAAGGCAGAAGGCAGAAGGCGGAAGGCAGAAGGCGGAAGATTCGACGCTCGACGCTCGATGCTCGACGCACGGCGGCTCCGGTTTCTCGGATTCTGGATTCTGAATTCTGAATTCTCAATTTCTTCTTTCTTATTTGGA
>JACQGG010000241.1 GCA_016199665.1 Acidobacteriota bacterium
AATGAACGCGGGCCGCGAATGGACGCGGGCCGCGAATGAACGCGAATGAACGCGGGCCGCGAATGAACGCGAATGGACGCGAGCCGCGAATGGCCGCGAATGAACGCGGGCCGCGAATGGACGCGAATGAACGCGAGCCGCGAATGGACGCGAATGAACGCGGGCCGCGAATGGAGTGGGAATAAACGCGAGTCAGGGCGAGGGATCGGTGTAAATGAGGGGGAAGGAACGCGAGTGCGTGCGGTGCTAATGGAGTGCGAATGATCACGAGTCGGTGTGAATGAGCGGGAATGAGCTCAAGTAGCCACGTTGATTCGCGTTTATTTGCGGCCCGCGTTCATTTGCGGCCCCAACTGCTTTAGGGGCTCCCGGCGCGGAAGAGGGTATCAGTGCCTGAGATCATAGCCAGGATACGCAACGTCAGCAGGCGCTTTATACGTGACGAATTTGAGATTGTTGCGCTGGACGGCGTCAATCTGGACATTCAGCGCGGAGATTTTCTGGCGCTCATGGGCCCCTCCGGCTCCGGAAAGACGACGCTGCTCAATCTGCTGGCGGGCATTGACCGTCCCACTGAAGGGGAGCTGAGCGTTTTGGGCACCGCTCTGGGCGCGCTCAACGAGAGCCAACTGGCCGCATGGCGAAATAGCCATGTCGGCTACATCTTTCAAACGTTTAATTTGATTCCGGTGCTCACCGCGTTTGAGAACGTCGAACTTCCCTTACTGCTGACGCGCCTCTCGCGGCGGGAGCGCAAGAGAAACGTGGAAACCGCCCTGGAACTGGTTGGGCTAGGGGATCGGATGCATCACCGGCCGCAGCAGCTTTCCGGCGGTCAGGAACAACGCGTCGCCATTGCGCGAGCCATTGTGGTCGATCCGGATCTGTTGCTGGCAGATGAGCCGACGGGAAATCTGGATGCCAGGTCCGGTGAAGAGGTCCTGGCCATTCTAAGCTCCCTGAACCGGCAGTTGGGAAAGACGGTGGTCCTGGTGACGCACGATCCGCATGCGTCCCAGCATGCCACGCATGAACGGCATCTCGAGAAGGGGGTGTTGTTGGAGGGCGCTCCGGAAGGCGGAAGGCGGAAGACGGAAAGCGGAAGGCAGAAGGCTGAAGGCTGAAGGTTGAAGGCTGAAGGCAGAAGGCTGAAGGCGGAAAGCAGAAAGCGGAAGGCTGAAAGCCGAAAGCCGAAAGCTGAGTTGGGCGGTCACCCCTGCGAGTTGAGCACTTCCCGTACCTTGCGCGCCAGCTCAGCGGTTGTATACGGCTTGCCGATAAAGTGGGCAGTCTTGTCCAGCAGTCCGTGATGCAGGACGGCGTCGTCAGTATAGCCGGACGTGTAGAGGACCTTCATCTGCGGGCTGATAGCCTCAAGCTGTGACGCCAGATCCCGCCCGCTCATCCCCGGCATGACCATGTCGGTGAGCACGAGATGCACGGGTCCGTCGTGCCGCTCCAGCAGCAGCAGGGCCTCTGCGCCGTGGCTGGCCGTAAGCACCGTGTAGCCGAGGGACTGCAGAATGCGTTTGGCCAGATGACAAACCCCCTCGTCGTCCTCGACAACGAGGATGGTTTCGGTGCCTTCTACCGCCGTCAGGGTCGGGGAGGGCTGGAGTTTGTGCGCCACCTCTTCCACCCGCGGCAGGTAGATCCTGAAAGTGGTCCCCTTGCCGAGTTCGCTGTACACCCGGATGGTGCCGCCGCTCTGCTTGACGATCCCGTACACCGTGGACAAGCCGAGCCCCGTTCCCCTCCCCGGGCCCTTGGTAGTGAAGAAAGGCTCGAAGATCCGTGTGCGGGTCGCCTCGTCCATCCCGTCACCCGTGTCGCTGATCGCCAACATCACATGCGGTCCCGGCTGCACGGGTGTGTCCCATGCGGCATAGGCCTCGTCGAGCTCGACGTTCCGTGTTTCGATGGTCAGCGCACCGCCGTTGGGCATGGCGTCCCGGGCATTGACGGCCAGGTTCATCACCACCTGCTCGATCTGCACGGGATCCGCCACGACACTGCCCCCGTCCTGCGCTGGCCCGACCACCAGATCGATGTCCTCGCCGATCAGGCGCTGCAGCATGTTCTGCATGCGCGCGACCAGCGTGCTCAGGTTCAGGACCTCGAGCTGCATAACTTGTCTGCGGCTGAAGGCGAGCAACTGCCGGGTCAGCGCGGCCGCTCGCTCGCCGGCACTGCGGATCTCGTGGAAATCCTTGCGCAGCGGATCATCTTCCCTCAAGCCGGTCGAGGCGAGCTCGGCCCTCCCATTGATGACGGTGAGCAGGTTGTTGAAGTCGTGGGCGATGCCGCTGGCGAGCTGTCCCACGACTTCCATCTTCTGGGCTTGCAGAAACTGGGCCTGCAACTGTGTGCGCTCGGTGATGTCGCGAACCACGGCTACGGCGTACTCTCGATCGAGCTGAATATGTGATATGCCGACTTCCACAGGGAATGTTGAACCGTTCTTCCGCCGGTGGATACCTTCCCACCGTAAGATGCCTGATTTCCGGAGATCGTTCGTGTTCTTGGCGAATGAGACTTTGTCGATCATGGGGTCGATATCGAACACGCTCAGTGCCAGGAATTCCTCACGACTGTAGCCGAGATCCAGGCAACCCCTCTCGTTAACATCGACAAACCGGCCAGTTTCCGGATCAACAACTTCAATCACGTCATTCGACCGATCGATCAGTGTCCGAAATAGTTTAAGCGCTCCCTCCGTTTGCTTGCGCTGAAAGAGAAAACCCAGTTGAGTCGCCACTGCCGAAACGACCTCAACAAGTTGCGCGTCCTGCTCTCGCGTCTCTCTCATGAGAAACACAAGTACTAGAAGACGGTCGCCTGCGACACTGGGGACCGCCAGAGCAGATTTGATCCCAGCTTTCAGCGCGAGCGGAGCGCGTGGGAACATCTCTCCGCCTACCGAAATATCCTTCACCCACTCAGGTTTTCGGGATACCCATGTCCGTCCTGGAAGTCCCTTTCCCGGCGGGAAGACATAGCTTTTGGACTCGGCACCGAAAAGCTCCAAGTCTGCGCTTCGCCCATGGCAGACCGAACCGAGTTCCAGCGCGCTGCCGTCAGAGCTTGGCATCCAGACTTCGCCCATTTCCCAATGGGTAAAGCTGCACACCTTCTCGAGGGCCATCCGGAGTGCCGAACCAAAATCCGACGCCTCATTGATGGCTTGCGTGAGTGCCAGCAGGAGACGGACCTGTTCCTCGGCACGTCTGCGCTCGGTGATGTTGTCAAATACGGCAACAAAGTATTCTTTGGCCGGACTATATACAGCGATAGAGAACCAAATGCCCAAAGACCGTAGATAGGTCTCAAACCTTTCCGGCTTGCCCGTTAGAGCTACTCTCCCGTAGATCTCGAACAACTCAGGATTTGAATCTCGAATGCCCGGAATTACTTCACTGACCTTTTTTCCGACAACATTCATGAGTCCTGTCAATCGCTCAAACGCCTCATTGACATCCATGTACACGAAGTCTTGTGGTTCGCCGTGATCAAAAAGCATCCTGCAATACGCATATCCGTCAAGCATGTTCTCAAACAACAAGCGGTAGCGATGCTCGCTCTCACGGAGCGTGATTTCCGCTCGCTTGCGCTCCGTGACATCCAGAACGGTACTCATCACGGCGGGGCGGCCCTGAAATGAAACGCGCGAGCCAACCACATCGAGATCGAGGAGGGCGCCGTCCTTCCTGCGGACGCGGAAGGAGTAGTTGATGGTTGGATTCTCGCCCTCTTCGCGAAGACGCAGGTTTTCTCGTACCCGAGCGCGATCCTCTTCAGCGACGAATTCCAGAACGCTGGCTGCCGCAAGTAGCTCGGCTCGCGAGTAACCCATCATCTTGATCACAGCCCGGTTGACGTATT
Source organism: Acidobacteriota bacterium (assembly GCA_016199665.1). Lineage (GTDB taxonomy): Bacteria > Acidobacteriota > UBA6911 > JACQSX01 > JACQSX01 > JACQSX01. Next base: position 3,883 of record JACQGG010000241.1, read on the forward strand.
TGAACTGACCGGCCTGAATGATGACGATCCCCACGAGCCATTGCTCAGTCAATGAGCGAAGCTGCGCCTCGGCCTCGCGGACCGCGTCCGCACCGCCGTTCGTGAATGGGTGCTTCCGCTTGGCGGGAGTTCGCTTCCGTTTCATGGCGCCATCCTCCTTTGTGGTGTGCGCCAGCCGCGTGCTGGCGGCCTCTATGGCACAAGAGTGCGCGCATACGTTTGGAGAAACGCAAGCCGATTCGACTGCGGGTCAGACAACCCGTCCCTAAGGCCGTTGTGAGACCCCATGGCGATCCCATGCGTCCGCCGACCGATACTCCCACCTGTGCCGACGGAGCGGAGCGCCGTTGATGGGGGGACCGCCCAACACCTCATACTCCTCGTTGCTCTTCTGTCCGCCCCCTGCCTACCGCCTTCCGCCTTCTGCTTTTCGCCTTCCGCCTTCCAAACTAAGCCGGCACCAATTGTTCCACCTGCAGGAAGGCCCGGTCCAGCATGCGGGCGGCTTCGTCCACGTCCGCTTTGGAAATCGTCAATGGAGGAGAGATCCGCACTACGCTTCCGTGCATTCCCCCCTTTCCGATGATCAAGCCGTTGTCTTTGGCCCGTTCCATCACCTGCGCTGTTTCCTGGCGCGCCGGTTCCTTGGTTTTGCGGTTCCTCACCAGTTCCAGCCCCCACATCAGCCCCATTCCGCGGACGTCTCCAATGAGGGAATGGCGGTTCTGGAGTTCCAGGAGCTGCTCCTGCAGGTAAGCGCCCGTCAGGGCGGCGTTGTCGACCAGCCGCTCCTTTTCAATGTAATCAATGACGGCATTGGCGGCCGCCGCCGTGACCGGATTGCCGCCGAAGGTTGAAATCGTCAGCCCGCGCAGCGACTCGGCAACCGACGCCCGCGTAATGGTGGCGCCAATGGGCACTCCGTTGGCCATACCCTTGGCAAACGTCATGATGTCGGGCTGCACGTTGTAATGCTCGATGCCGAACCATTTTCGGCCGGTACGTCCAAAGCCAGTCTGGACTTCGTCGCTGATAAAAAGCCCGCCATGATCCCGGACGATCTTGGAAGTAATCTCAAAATATTCCCGAGGAGGCGTGATAACCCCGCCCACTCCCTGGATGGGTTCAGCCAGGAATGCCGCCACTTCACCCGAAGTGGCGGTCTCGATCAACTCCTTCATGTCCGTGGCGCAGATCAGATTGCAGCTCGGGTAGTTCTTGTCAAAGGGACATCGATAGCAGTAGGCATTGTGGGCATGCACGATGCCAGGGGAAGGAAGGTGGTTTTTCTTCCAGGCGGCGTGCCCGGTCATTGCGATGGCCAGGTTGGAGCGCCCGCTGTAGGAGTGGCGTAGCGCGATGACCGGATAGTTTCCCGTATACGCGCGGGCGGCTTCGACGGCGGTCTCGTTGGCCTCCGTGCCGCTGTTGGTGAAAAAACTCCGGCTTAAGTCGCCGGGAGTGATACGAGCCATTTTCTCCGCCAGCGTCACCAAGTTTTCATGGGGAAACAGGGTGGAAGTATGCTGTAGCTTCCTCACCTGCTCTACGATCTTGTCCACCACCGCGTCGTTACAGTGCCCGACGCTGATGGAGACGATGGAACCGAAAAAGTCCAGGTATTTCTTCCCTTCGGTGTCCCACAGGTACTGGCCCTTGCCCTTTTCCAAGGGAAGCGGTTCCGAATAGTAGGTGAGGGTGCACGGAAAGAGAAACTCTTTCTGCTTTTTCAGTATCTCGGCCTTTTTCATCACTTTGACTCCACCTTCGGCGCGCTTGCCAGAATCTCCTCCCGGCCCTTGGGGGAGAGGGTTCCGCTTATGTCGCGCAACTTGTGACTAAAGAACAACTGGCATTCAGGGCAAAAAAGAATACGATTCTTGCTCCAGCTCAAGGTTGTGTTCGGCAGGTATTCGTGCAGTAGGTGTTTGCATCTTGGGCACATGGATGCCTCACGCGTTGGATCCAGCGTCGACGGGACGATTATGAGCGCGGCGGCGGCTCTCCCTCCTGCCTTTCAGCAGGGCTGGCCGTGGGCTTGGCCGGGGCCGTGGGCGCAGTGGTCGCGGACCTGGCGGCGGCTCTCCTGGCAGCCCGATACTGCCGCATTCTCTCGGCGCGTCGTCGCCTTTCCCCGGCGCTGAATTTGAACTTGCGGCGCTGCGGCGCGGCCGGTTGTCCCGCCCTCTCCGCCCGCCGGGGCCTTAATTCGTTCTGTACCATTTCGATCTCTTGGGTGATCTGTTCGCGCTCTGACATCAATCCTCTCAAGGCGAGTTCCAATAAACGCGCTCGGCCTGTTGCCATAGGTTCTCCTTGGAAGCTGAGTTGTAAGGTATAGTAACGAATCTCAATATACCGGCTGCTGAGTATACCAGAGCCGGGGTGTGGGCCGACAAAGGAGAGGATCAAAGGAGAGCGTCTCGGCGGTGATTGAGGACTGGCTGCCGTTTCAGAGCCAGATCTTTGGGTTCCGGCTCTGCTGGGCGAAGCCTCCGCGGTAAGCTCAAAAAAATGATTTTTGATGCACCGCAAAAACACTTGGCACTGGCGATTCGAGTTGAAAGGAGTCAGCGAAAAAGCTTCAGATTGCGGCTTCGCTTTTCGTTAACCGTTTCTTCCATTTTGGTACGAAGCCAGCCGTCCAGCGCTGACTTCAGGAACTTGTAACGACCCCCGATCTTGACGGCGGGAATGTCTTCTTCTTTGAGGTATCGGTAGAAAGTTGGAAGGGCAATTTTCAGATAGCGCGCAGCTTCCTTGGCGCTCATGATCTCATCGCTGATCTCGACCGTTTCGCTCGTACGCAATTTAACTCGCTCTCCCTTGAGTCCTTCAACTTCCGTATATTTTGGCACGGTCTGATTGCAGCGTACAAGAAAAAGACTGTAAATTGTAGAAAAGATATAACTCTTTAAGTTACAGTGAGATAGAGCCCCGACCGGGATCGGGGCTCATCGTAAGTCCTGTTACTTCTTTTTCTTCGCGGGCTTTTTCGCGGCCTTCTTCTTTGCAGGAGCCTTTTTTTTCGTTGCCATGAACGCCGATCCTCCTTTCTTGAAAGATTGCCCCGTCCGTCTATCCAACGGGAACTTGTGTAACATTAGCCTCAGATTTATCAAAATGCAAGCTTTTTTTTCGTCAAAACACTTTTTTGGGTATGCTATTTATCAGCATTTTATCATTCGATTTCCAACCTGTTGAATGTAAAGCAGTTGAGTTCTTGGAAAAAAGTCAAGGGGAATCTGTTGATTTTTTTGCGGCGCCAGGACCTTTTTCGGCTCTTCGGCGGCGGTCAAAGTCACTTTGCACCGGAAAGGGAGTCTGGACATTCGCCAGCCTGTTTGTTTGCCTGCGAGTTGAGCGCTCGGACGGTCGACAGTTGTCTGCCCAAAGCTTGCTTTGGCGGCCATGGCAACTTAAACTGCAATTGTTGCCGTACCTACTTTGGGGGGAACCATGGATTCCAGGGTGATCAACTTTATCGAACAAAACAAGGACCGCTTTGTTGAAGAGCTGAAGGCTTTTCTGAGAATTCCCAGCATCAGCACGGATCCGAAATACAAGAAAGACGTACGGGATTGCGCCCAGTACGTTGCAGCCGAGCTGAAACGGATCGGGATTGAGGATGCAAGATTGTGTGAAACTGCGGGGCACCCCATCGTCTATGCGCAGTGGCTCCAGGCTCCGGGTCGCCCCACGGTATTGTTTTATGGTCATTACGACGTGCAACCGGTAGATCCGTTGAACCTGTGGCTGTCGCCTCCCTTCGAGCCTGATATTCGGAGCGGGGAGCTTTACGCGCGGGGGTCGGCCGATGACAAGGGACAGGTGTTCATGCATTTCAAGAGCCTGGAAGCCCACTTCAAGAATTCCGGCAAACTACCGGTCAACGTAAAGATTCTGATCGAAGGCGAAGAGGAGTGCGGCAGCCTCAACCTGGACAAGTTTATTTCCGATAACAAGGAAATGCTCAAGGCGGATCTGGTTGTTATCTCCGACACTCCTATGTTTGCCCGCGGAGTCCCCTCGATCTGCTATGGGCTGCGCGGCCTGGTCTATTTTCAGATCGATCTGACCGGGACTTCGACCGATCTTCACTCCGGCAGTTTCGGCGGAACCGTCGCCAACCCGGCCTATGTGGCAGCCAGGCTCCTGGGTGAAATGAAAGACCCGGAGGGCCGGGTGACGATCCCGGGCTTTTACGACGATGTGAAGCCGCTGACTGGGCGGGAGCGGCAGGAATACGCCTCACTTCCGTTCGATGTGGAAAAATATCGTCGGGAACTGGGGGCGCCCGAGCTCTGGGGGGAAAAAGGATTCACGCCGCTGGAGCAGATCTGGGCTCGGCCGACGTTTGAAGTGAATGGGATCGTGTCAGGGTTCACCGGCGAAGGAGCCAAGACGGTCATTCCCGCCCGCGCGATGGCCAAGGTGAGCATGCGGCTGGTCCCCGATCAGGATCCGGACAAGATTGCCCGGCTCTTTGAGGAACATCTCCGGAAGGTCTGTCCCAAGACTGTGGAGCTGACCATTACGCGCATGCACGGCGGCAAAGCATGGCTGGCGCCGATTGATCACCCGGCCATGGCGGCCGCGAGCAGGGCTTACCAGAAGGGCTTTGGCAAGAAGCCCGTTTTCGTGCGGGAAGGAGGATCCATTCCGGTGGTCTCCACTTTCGCCGAGCTCCTCAAGATCCCGAGCGTGCTGATTGGAATCGGCCTCCCTGACGAAAATGCGCACGCGCCCAATGAAAAGCTGGACCTTGGGAATTTCCAGGGTGGCATCCTCAGCACCGCCCACTTGTATGAGGAACTGGCCCAGATCTAACCCAAGCTCGTCACTGAACCGCGACCGGAAGGGAGCAGCGCGGAATTTCAATGGGTCAGCGCGCCTTGCGCGCGGCTCTGTGATGAACTTGGGCTGGGGTCGCAAGTCGAAGGTCCGGAGGTCGCATTGCCAAGGTTGAATCTGCGACTTTCGACCTGCGACGTTTGAACGTTTTCCCTTGCCCCCCTCGCGTCGATTTTGAGACATTAGAGGCATTCGCGTCCGGGACGCGCGTGGCAAAAGGAGGATTTACCTTTGAAACTGAAGGCCGTTTTGGCGCCTGTGGGCGAGAGAAGCTTCACATGCAGGTAGTCAGGAAAATTTTGGAGGGTGCGATGAGAAAAATAGTTTGTGGATCGATATTGCTGGCTAGTCTGGTCGCGCCCGCTTTCGGCGCTCCCGCCAAGAAGCGCGTGGCCGTGATGAACTTTGATTTCGGCACGGTTCACCGGTGGTGGAGCGGAGACTGGGATATCGGCAAAGGGATTGCGGACATGGTTGTGACCGAGTTGGTCAAGGAGGGTACCTACAGCGTGATCGAGCGCAAAGCTTTGGATGCGGTGCTGGCGGAGCAGAACTTCGCCAACAGCAACCGTGCGGATGCCTCTACGGCTTCCAAGATTGGCAAGCTGCTGGGCGTCAACGTCATCCTGGTGGGGAGCATCACGCAGTTTGGAACTGAGGATAAGGGCTTCTCGCTGGGGGGAATCGGCGGCAAGCTCGGCGGATTCGGCGGCGGCAAAGTGGGGACGTCAAAGGGCAAGGCCAACGTGGTCATTGATGCCCGCCTGGTGGATGTCAACACGGGTGAAATTCTTGCCGTCGCCACCGGCAAAGGAGAGTCTTCGCGCAGCGGACTCCTGCTGGCAGGCGGCGGGGCCGGCGGCGGGGGTTTTGGCGCCGGCGGCATCGACATGGGCAGCAAGAACTTTCAGGAAACGATCATTGGCGAAGCCACGCGCCAATCCGTGCAGGGCGTGGCTAAAGAGGTGGTCGCCTCGGCTGGCAAGATTCCGACCAGCAAAATTGAAATTCGAGGACTGGTGGCTGACGTAGAGGGCAAAACGATTATTCTTAACGTCGGTTCCTCCAGCGGAGTGCAGGTGGGGGATCACCTGAAGGTCGTCCGCGTCAGCCGCACGGTTAAGGATCCAGCCACGGGACAGGTGCTGCGCGAGATCACCGAAGATGTCGGCGAAATTGAGATCACCGAAGCCGACGCAGGTTCGTCGACCGGGTCGATTGTTTCAGGAACCGGCGTCAAGGTCGGTGATGTCGTGAGAAACGAGTAGGCCGGGATCCTGCGGGCGGGCCGCCCGCGGCGGGCTGAATAGTGGCGTCTTCAATTGGCTTCGGGAGGAGTCTCCGGCTGTCGCGGCATGGCTTCGATGAGCCCCGTGACATCGGGCAATGACGCGTAACCAGAGGCTGGCGCTTCTACTTGACTATCGAGGAAAGAGATACATGCCTTCCTCGACATCCCTGCTCACCCTGGAAAATCCGTCCTTAAAAATGTGCCGCTTCCGTCGGCTCGAGAGGGGCCGGTTGCGGTTCAGAACTGTAGGGTCCCAGCTCTGGTAGAAGGTCCTTGGACGCTTCAGTTCTGGAGGCTTGAGGGTTCCGGGCCCCGGTCTTGCCTCCGATGAACTGTCTCATTGTGTCCCGTTCGCCGGTTGGACTTGTCACCGAGGCCCCACGGCCGGCCGCGTCTCTGGCGGTGTTCCACTTGACGCCGGCCCACTCCTGGCTGTGCTGAACGAAGACATTGCCTTGCTGCAGCGCCTGGTCCTGGAAATTGGCCCAGGCGAGCATCCCCTGTTCCAGGAAGCCCTCGGCGCCTTCCAGGAATCTCTGGACGCCGTAGTGATCCAATTGCGACCCGCCATAGGTGATGAACTGAAACTGGATTCCCGCCTTGGCCTGCTCCCGGAGAAAGTTGCGCAACTGGGTGTCGGTCAGGGAGTTGCCGTTGTGTTCGGCCCGCCAGTAGAACGAGGGCGACGTGTTGTTTGCCAGGAGCGGCTGGGGCATCTCCAGCTCCCGGGCATGTTCCATCAGGGCGCAAGCCCACTGCCGCACCTGCTCCAGACTGGGACGGTGCTGTTCCATCCAGGAGATGTCCGCGTAGGGAAGGAACGCCTGGGAACGAGCGATCGCCATCGCGATGCCGCTCTGGACCATGTAAAGCATGTATCCCAATTCTTCCGTCCTGGCCAGATCCCAGTCCCAGAAAACACTCGTGGCTGGAAATGGGTAATTGATCTTCGACAAGACGCTCCATTCCTGGAATGAAAAAACCCGGATGCCAAGCGCCTCGGCCTTCTCTCGGGCGGCCGGATTGGAAGCGCTGCCGGCGAAGTCACGCCATTGCTCTGTAGACATCCCGAGAGACTGCCCTTTGTCCTGCGCCTGCTCCATAACTCTTGCAACGGCTTCGCCGAGAGTCATCACCCCCGCGTCTTTTTTCCACTGCCGGTGGATTTTCTCCACCTCGCCCTCCGAAGCGCCCCGCTGGCGGGCCTCCTGGATTGCCTGGTGATAACCGCCTGCCCTGAAATTCGTGGCGCCCAAGATGAATGGGTGATCTCTGGCATCCAGATTGCTGGTAACCCACTCGGCTGCCTCAGCGTCGGTGCGCGCGACCAGCAGCGTGTCCAGCCCCATGACGTCAAGCTGCAGCCGCACTTCATTCAACCGTTTGATCTGCTCCTCGGTGGAAACGAGCACCTTGCCGCTCATATGGCCGCATTTCTTGCATCCGTGGGCCTGGTCCTCAATATGGACCGCCCCCACCAGCGGCTCATCGCTGCCGTGGGTCATCAGGTATTCGACCAGTTCCTTGGGGGCCAGGTGGCCCGTGTCGATATCGACAAAAAAAGGCGCCAGGAGCTGATTTTCCAACTCGGGATTATGCCGCGCCTTCTGCTGAAGAAATCGGGAAAACCGGGACACGGTCTCCCCCAGGTAGGTGTACGCATACCGGGCCTGGTCTGAGGCTCCCGAGCGCGCCGATTCCGCCCATCCGCCGATGTAGATGGCTGGAACTCCAGCCCGCACCATTGCGTCCAGGGAAGCTTCATCAAAGGGGCCAAACGTGTTGAGGGAGGTCCCGTCCTGCTGGTGTCGGCGCAAGATTCCGTAGAGCTTCCAGGCCATGGCATTCTGAACCGCGTGACGGGCGTGAATCACCAAACGCAGGGCAGCCACTTGTTCTGCCCGGTGCAGGCGCCTGATGTGGCGCCCCTTGGCGTGCTGGCGCTCCCACTCCCTCTCAACTTCCGCAACCTTGGCCGGCATCGACCGTGCTGTCATTGTTGTCCCTCCCCGTCAAAAATGTCGTACACGTATTCGTAGCAGCGCAAGGCTACCGGGGGAAGCTCTCCCGCCTGGACCTTGCCAAGCACCGCCTCCCTGGAAGGAGCGAATACCGCCTCCAGAATCCGGTCCCGTTCTTGCGGGTCTGACTCTACGATGGAAAGCAGGACGCGCGAACCGTAGGTGATCCACTGAGGATGCCGAAGCTGCCTGCCCAACAGCTCCATGACCAGGGGCGCCTTGCCGCGGTCAAAGCGGCTGCTGACGCCTTGCCGGTCCTGCTCTGCGAAATAAGCCTTGACCGCCTCAGTTCTCTCATCCAGAAGCCGGCCGATCAGCGCGGCTGTTATGGGCTCGCTCCGGGTCGTAGTCTCCCCCCCTTGCGTCAGTTTCACCTCATGATGGACAACCGTCCAGAGCCAGTGCCAGAAGATCTCGTAAGTCGCGAAATCATTCATCAGACGTGTCCCGGTCAGATAATCGTCAATGGCCGCGGCATTGTTTCCATTCAATTGCTGAAACACGTACTCGGACGCCATGTAGATGGCATACCGCAGTCCTTCCTCGGTGGTCTCTCCCGCGGGACGGCTGAAAAGTTCGTCCCACGCCTCTTTGGAAAACAGTTTTTCGGCGGCAAGATCTTCCGGAGAAAAAACGCGCGGGCGGATCCGCCCCTCCCGCAGCAGGCCGAGGTTCTCCAGAAGCCTGCGTTCCTGCTCCGTGGTCCGCTCCACCAGAGTCGCCAGCTCGCAGGCGGGATCGCCCGGGCTGAAGCCGGCCTGCAAGGGCTCTTCTCCAGCGCGGACGTATTCTGTCTCGGTGGTCGCCACCCAGCTTTGCCGGTACATGTCATGGACATGTCCGTCGATGGCCAGCAGCCCCGTCAGCCGCTCCCGGAGCTTGTCAAACCAGATGGACCGAACCGCCCTGTCATTGATTTCTTTGGACTGGCGCGGATTCTTCATCACCGCCGACATCCCGCCGACGGGAAAGCCGCCCGCCAGCAGCGTCAGCAGAGCATTCCTTCGGGTATAGGCGGTCATGGTTGGATCGGTCATCCCCACCCTATGAGGGTCCGGAAAAACCATCGAGGGATGGTCTTTGCCCATCTCGATGCGGCTGTTGATGTAGTCCCAGCGGCCGACGTTAGGGCCGACCAGCCAGTCCCGCAGAACCCACATGATGGCTTCCTGGTTGGCGGTGTACCTCCCACGCTCGTTCAACATTTCGATCTTGATTGTTCCTCGAGCTACTCCCAGCGCTGTTTCGAGGGCGTTGAGGAGCCGGGCAACCAGCAGAGCCTCCTCCGCTGTTTCGATCTTGGGTATATAAAAGTAGATGCCGGAATGATGCTTTACTTGAGAATCATGGTTATTCAATGCGTAGATGACCAGAGCCGGAATCATCGCCGGCACCGGCTCCTGGTTCAGGCTGATCTGCCGGTTCTTCAAGTGTAAGCCTGGAACGCGCGCAAAGAGGACCGGCCATTCCGCTCGCGGCAGCCTGATGGAGTACTCCTTTTTCTTGGAGGGGTGCAGATAGGAGCGGCCCTCCCATTGCCCTTCCAGAAGTTCTCCCACGTTTTGCCAAGCCTGGTACAGCTTGTCCCGGCAGTCGTTGCCGGCGTCTTCCCAGTCCGCCATCCACGAAGCGGCCCGTGCGTTCAGGGCGGAAATCGCCATCCCCAGGTCATCAAACGGGCCGGTTCCCTGCAAGCCGGGCCGGGTCACCTCGCCGGGTATGGGGACGTCGCGATTCAAGCTCCAGGTGAAGGAAGATCTTGCCCCGTAAAAGTTTTCCAGCATCCCCTGGCGAATTTGGGCAACGGTGAGCCCGTTCCCATCGGCGTCCCAAACGATTTGATCTGCGGGCAGGAAACCGTACCGCTCCTCCCCGCGCGCCACTCGCTGCAGACATTTCCGCCGCTCAGCCAGAAGCCGGTTGAACTCGGAGCGGAATCGCCCGGTCAATTCGGCAATCAGGTCCTCAACGCTCAGGATCTTCCCATGGGCGCTCTTGCGCCCGAACAAAGCGCCGAACTTTGCCGCGATATCCCGCCGCACTTGGAGACTACTTTCCTTTGTGGCCTGTTTGTCCATTGTTTTCAAGGTCCCACTGGCTCAATCTTCATTTTCCAGCGCGCAAAACCCCCCGCGAGCTCAAGCGGCCCGTGAATCAAACGTCACGTCCCTGTCATTTCCGGAAGGAACTGCCGGGTGTATTCTGGGGAAATCCAGCCCTATTCAACATACGGAAACTACACTTCGAACTGTCGCACAGGGTGGGACCGGAGTCAACAGCAAACCAACCTATGTTCAATATGCTGAACAGAAATTCCATATTCGGGACAAGCTTGGTTTGGTAGTTTCACCGCAGCGCCCGCTGAATTATGCGGCTGCCTCTTGTGGGGCCTGATGCGCTTGAGATAGGCGATCGCGGAGGCCTCACCGGACTGGCTGCCTAAAATTGTGAAACCCGACAGGAGATTTTTCGTAAGTATTTTCGCAAGTATTAAGTACTTTCGTAACCAGGGGAAATCATGTCCACCGGAGATCCGCGAGGGCTTTGGCATAGGGAGAGTCTGTATGTTTGGACAGGAAGTTGGAAAATACACGCCTTGGGCTTTGACGCTGCTTCGCCTCATCGCTGCCTTTCTTTTCTGGCAGTACGGCGCCCAAAAGTTTCTCGGCTGGTTGGGGAGGGAACCGGTCCCTTTTTTTGAGCTGCGCTGGTTTGCGGGTGTTCTGGAATTTTGGGGAAGCATTCTCATGGCTTTGGGGTGGTTTACCCGGCCGGTGGCATTTCTCCTCTGCGGGGAAATGGCAGTGGCCTATTTCATCTCCCATGCCCCCCGGGGCTTTTGGCCAATCCTGAACGGCGGTCAACCGGCCGTTTTCTTCTGCTTCATCTATCTGTTGTTATGGACGGCTGGACCCGGACGTCTTGCGCTTGATAATGTAAGAGCAGCCCATGAGTATCGCTGAACAGGGGACTTCAACGGCTGTGGAGCGCACGCTGGCCATCCTGGAGGTCGTCGCCCAGCGCGACGGGATGACAAACTCGCAAATCAGCCGCAAGCTGGGAATCCCGAAAAGTTCAGCCAGCTACATCCTGCGCACGCTGGAACGGCGCGGTTATGTGCGGCGGGACCGCGCCAGCGGCGAGTACAGAATCGGGCTGCACGTGCTCAGTCTCAGCCGCGGAGTCTTGAGGGGGTTGGACCTGCGGGAGGCGGCGGCGCCCATTCTCAGGAAGCTGGTGGAGCGCAGCCATCTGACGGCGCACCTGGCGATCCTGGATCAGGAAGAGATGGTGTACATCGACAAGGTGGAGGCGCCCGGCTTTATCAAGATGGACACCTGGGTGGGTCGCCGCATGCAAGTGCATTCCACGGGCGTGGGCAAGGCGCTGGTCGCGTTTGCGCCGGAGGCCGAACGCGACAGACTGATCAAGGAACATGGCTTGAGGAAGCAGACCCCCAAGACCCTCACCGTCCGTTCCCGGCTTCTGCACGAGCTGGAGAAGATCCGCGCTCAGGGGTACGCGGTTGACGATGAGGAAAACAGCGTGGGCGTGCGCTGCGTCGCCGCGCCCATCTTCGATGTGCAAGGGAAGACGCAAGCCAGCATTGGCGTGACGGGAACGACCCAGCAGGTTCATAAAGCCGATCTGCCGAGAATTGCGGAACTGGTCAAGGAGGCGGCGCGCAAGATCTCCCAGCAATTCGACTACCGCTCCCCGGCCCGCCGCGATTGAAACGCAGGCGATCACGAAGTTGCCAGACCGAGTTGAACCAAGATGGCATGCTCGACTCTTTCCAGGTCGGGGCGACTCAGTTGGCCAAGCCGGTTTGAAAGACGGTACTTGCTGACAGTTGTCAGTTGATCCGCCATTGCCTTACGACGCCGGCCTTTGACGGACACATACGCCTCACTCGGATACAGCCGCTGGATTTTAGAGGTGAGAGGAACAACTTGAACGCGATTAAGGAACTGGTTTGACGCATCGTTGCTCACGACGACCGCCGGGCGCCTCTTCTTGATTTCGCCACCGACTGATGGCTCGAAGTTGACCCACCAGATCTCACCGCGTTTCATGCGCTGCGTCCACAATGGTTGCCTCGGCCCACTCCAGAGCCTCGGCCTCGCGTTGCTCATCGGCAGCCATATCGCGATAGGCCGCAAGCAAATCCGCAGAGATGACGTGGGGTCGGACTAGGGACTCGATAAAGCGGCTAATCCTATGACGACCGATGACTCGATGAAGGCCAGAGTAAACCTGCTCGTCGACGGTAATGGTAAGTTTCTTCTGCATACGTATATAATACGTGTTGCCGGCCACCGCGTCAAGGCACCTTTGACGATGCTGACCATGCGAAGACCTCGCCTCTTAAAATTGCAACATGTGGGTATACTTGACGATAAGCGCTCTGGAAATATCCTGGCCCGATTTCACCAGACGATCTTCCGTCAAGACCACGGTGATGTTGCTCAGAGGTCGATGTTCCAGATTGAAGCGCAGGTTCGTCAGCGTTTTATTGGTGGAGGTATTGTATTGGATAAACGCATCCACAAACATTCGTGGATTGAACGAATAATTGAATCGAATTCCGTAGAGGTCGGCGCGGAACCTGCCCCCTTTGACGTCCACCCGATTATGTTGATAGCTGATCTGGGTCGACAAACGGGGCTTGACCAAAAGCACTCCTGAAAAGGACGTACTGGTTCTTCTCCCATCGTAAAAGTCTCCCAGGGTCAACCTCGTTGAAGTGGAAAACAGCCGTGTGTTATCCGAGCTATATTCCAGGTTGTAATCGCGAAAGAAATAATCTCCAGCATCGATAATCACATCTTTTCGGATTTCAAAAGGAACCTGCAACCGCTCAAACTGTGGCCTATAGCTCAGTTCAAACCGACTTCCATCGTTGAAACGAAGTTCAATTCCAGGCTGACTGATTTTGGTTAGCGTTGCATTGTGGCGGTCCGTAAAGTACTTGAGGGACAGTTGCGGATGAATTTCCCGTATGCGCCCACGACCCTGGGGGCGAGGACGCAAGCCGGCGTCGAACTGGTAGTGTCGCACCCCCGTTCGAGGCACGAATCCGACTTCAGGATTAAAGTTTTCACCGATATCAGCAAAAAACATCTCCGTATACCAGAAACCATTGTCCCATTTGCTCGAAAGTTTGCTGATAAGATCATTCCCGGGTTTTCCAGGACTCTCTGTTGCCGCCAGATAAGAGTTGATCATGAGCTTCTGGGAAATATAGAGGTTGGCGTCAATCCCGTAGGTGCGGTTGAAATCCCCGTTTTTTCCTCCTTGCCGGTTGATGAAAATCGCGCCGACATCGGACTGGCCCAGGAAATTTCGCCGCACGCGCAAAACGGTAAAGTTGTTGGAGGGACTGCCCTCGGCTTTCTCTTGCTGAATATCGAGCAGTCCAATGGAATAGGCGCCCGTTCGTCCCGAAAGCCGCACACCTCCGAACAGGGGCAGCGGAGCACCGGCGGACGAAAGTCCGATGCGCCGGCTGTAAAACAATTGGGTATCTTGCACGGTCCGTATTCCCGGGGTGTCGAGGATATCGCCAAAATCAAACAAACCGGTGTTTTCCAAGAAAAAGTCCCGCTTTTCCGGGAAGAACAAGTTGAACCGGGTTAGATTAATCTGTTGGGTATCCACTTCAACATGCGAGAAATCCGTATTGTAAGTCAAATCGAGAGTCAGCCCCTGGGTAACCCTCTTCTTGAAATC
>JACQGG010000242.1 GCA_016199665.1 Acidobacteriota bacterium
GCGCCAAAGGTACAGGGATTCATCGACCGGACCCTCCTCGCGGGTCGCATGCTGGCGAGTGTAGCGATACAGGAATCTGTCGCTGCGGGAGGCCGCGCCGCAGCAGTCGCGAATGCAAAGAACGAAATGGACCTTGCAATGAAGGACGGGTCCTCTGGAAAGTCTGACAGCGCTGTTGGGCACTACGGTAACGCCTGGAAATACGCACTGCAGGCGCGAGACGACTAACTTAACTAGCCCAGTTTTGTGAGCAGCACTTTTTCGAGCGCGACCACCTGTGACACGTTCGCCAAGGAGTCCTTCCAGGATTCTTGTCGCCGCAATCGCGACAAGAATCCTTTGTCGTTAGCCGGCTTCCGGCACCCCATCGAAGAATTCAACTGCGCCAGTCTCCAGAGAATACTCAGCGCCAACGACGAACAGACCATCCTCCCGGATCAGCTGTTTGAGCAGCTCAGAGCCGTGTCGTAGGTGGTTCGCGGAGGCGCGGATGTTGGCCCTAACCGCCTGCTTTACCAGAGCATCCAAATCGTGCCTGAAGTCGGTCGCGAGCAGTCCCTCAACGGAGGGCCGCACGCGGTCAACAATCGCGCGCAAGTTGGGGGACTGGTTTTCTGTCGGTCTCTGAAGCTCTTCGAGGGTGGCCAAAACTGCCCCGCACTGGGAGTGGCCAAGGACCACCACCAGCCGCGTGCCGAAGCGCCCGGCGGCGAATTCGACGCTGCCGACTTGAGAGCGAGCAACGATGTTGCCGGCAACACGAATAACAAACAAGTCCCCCAGACCCTGATCAAACACGATCTCCGCCGGAACGCGCGAATCAGAACACCCGAGGATGATCGCGAAGGGTTGCTGCTCCGTCGCCAGTTCGGGGTGTCGGGTGTGGCTTACGAACGCGTCGGGGCCGCGCACGCTCGAGGCGAACCTGACGCTTCCCTCTCGCAGCCGTTTAAGTGCTTCGCGCGCTGAAACCATCGATTCTCGGTCGTCGTTGTCCGGCTCTCCACCACGACATGGATCATCGCATGCATCCGCCGGTTCGGAAGCTTCACCCGCGCATCCCGATGGTAACCCGCGACCCACTCGATTCGCTCGTACTCGTCCGTAGCGAGCCGCTCAGCAGGGTCAGGTCCATAAAGTGGGTCGTAGTGTTCCATAACTTCGACCTATCCGTGCCCGCTAACGTGCGGCACCATCTGCGGCGGACGCTTCCAGGATCGCTGTCAGAAGAGATAGCGCAGCGTCAACTGCGTAACCCGGCCTTTGTTCACCGTGTTGGTAATCTTTCCGAAAGTGGGAGAAGTCAGCAGAAAGCCCGGCGCGGCAAACTGGGCATGGTTGAAGAAATTAAAAAATTCGCTCCGGAACTGCAATTGCCTTTCCGAGCTCCCCAGCGTAAAGGACCGGCTTACGGCCAGATTCCAGTTGTTCGTGCCATCTTTCCGAAACGTACGGTAGCCGATGTTACCGCGTCCCCCCGGCGAGACGTTCGTGTCGAAGTATTTGCAATCAATGTAGCCGCCGCGGTCCACGCAGGGCACATCCGCCCCCATGAGAGCAGCCGAGGTGTCCGGATTGTCGATACTCTTGCCCAGCAGCCCCGGGTTCTTGATATTCGGGCGGTCTTTATCTTCCCCGTCCACGTTTCCCCAGCCCGGCGCATCAGAACCGGTAAAAACTGAGAAAGGAGTGCCGGAGCGCAAGACCGTCGTCCCGGAGACTGTCCAACCGCCCAACAGGCGAGAAAGCCAGATGCCGGCATTGCCAGGGCGGGGCAGGTCATAAGAGTAATTGAGCGTGAAAGCATGGGGAGTATCGAAGGAAGCTACGCCTTTGGTGTCGGAGACCAGCTCATCGCTTTGGCTGGCGTCATCGCCATTGCCGGTCTCGGCAAAGTTGGTCATACCGCTGTTGATCGCCTTGCTGAAGGTGTATGTGGCTTCGAAGTTCAGCCCCCAGCCACGCCGCTTAAGAAGAGAAAACTGCAGCGCATCCAGGTAACCCGTTGAACCGTTCGTGAGGATGAAAACTCTTCCATACCTTAGATCCGGCCGCCGTTGATTCACCGTGGCTGAAATCGTTGGAATCCCTGCAACCGGCCGGGCACGGTTAACGGGTGTGCCGGAGAGCAACTTGAAGGCCCGGCTCCCCAGATACCCTAAGCGAAGCATCGCCTGCCCGGGCAATTCCCGCTCCAGATACAGATTGTAAGTGTGAACGTAGGGCGCCACAATGCCCGCGTCCACTTTATTCAAGCTTCCCCTCCTTCCGGGCGTGGGATTGACCGAAGTGATGTTCAGCCAGTCCTGTAGGGTCGGCGTGTTAATGCCGACCGCCTTGACATAGTCGCTGGAATTCGCTTCCCGGCTAAAAGTACCCAGGGTAATTGAGCTGAAAGCAATTCCATAGCCGCCGCGAACCACCGTTTTGCCCGACCCGGGATTCCAGGCAAACCCGACCTGCGGGGCGACGTTGTTGGCGTCGGTTTTGTAACTAAACTTAAAAATGTGGCTAACCTCTTGCGGCACCGTCAGAATCTCATATCGGAGCCCTCCCAGCAGGGAAAGATTAGGACGAAACCGGAACCGATCCTGAATATAGAAAGCGTACTCCCAACTGCGATAGCCCGAATACTGATTGGGCTCGGTAACGCTCATTCTCGTTGCAATGCCCGCCAGAAAGTTCTCCACCGATGAGCGCCGCTGGCAGACAGCGCCGTCGACACTGATGCAGTCGGCGTTGAAGGTGATGGTGCCCCGAACATTGTAGTTCCGAAGGTCGCTGTCCCACAGGTGCTGTACCGTGGCGCCTGCCGACAAATTATGCCGCCCGCTGGTATGGGTGATCTGGGGCGTCAGATAGTAGTGGTTTTCAAACCGCGCGCGCGGCATCCCCTGGTTAACCAGTCCCAACTGCGTGAGGTCTTCGCCAAATTCGACATCGGGGGTGCCGTTAGGCAGGAGCGCTGCAGGCGCCAGTTCCAGGAACCGCTTTGTCGGAAGCAACTGGACGGCGAGACGCCGATAATTCAGCCCAATCTGGGCAACCGTGCGCGCGGAGAAAGGGTGCGTGTAAGTCAGGCCAGCGCCCTGGGGACGCATCAGTGTTCGCGGATTCTGCCCGACAACAAGCTCAAATGGCTCCTCGGTGTAGTCCTGGAACTGGTGATCAACAGCCAGGCTGTCGCCCCAGGGCGCGCGATAATCCAGGTGCCACGAAAACGCAGTGGCCTTTATGTCGCGGAACGCATTCGTGTTAAGGTGCCGCACGCTGACCTGCGGCAGGTTGGGCAGTGCAGTGGGATAGGCATTCAGGAGCGCAGCGATAATCGTGTTCATTCTTGGATCTGAAGCCCGGGGAGTCCGTTCGCTGGCCAAAGGCACCTGCACGTTGCCGTTGACGAAGCCCGAGTCCCTCACCTGATCCCAGGCAAAAGTAAACCACAATCTCTCCTTGCGGACCGGGCCGCCAAGGGAGAACCCGTACTGGTTTCGACGAGACGGCAGGATGGGACCGACCTGGAAAAAAGGCCGCGCGTTGAGGTGGTTATTTTGGTGGAATTCATAAACAGAGCCGCGCAGGCTGGAGGTCGGTCTCCCGAGGGAAGTCGTTGGCACACTGCGAAGCGGATAGCCGAACTGTTCGCCGTAGTAATTGCTGGTGGCGCGGAATTCCGGGATAAATCTGAGGGGTGTGCCGGTGCGCAGTTGTTCATTCTTGATGGAGTTGGTATCCAGACGAATGACAAAGTCATTGGGATTGCGTTCTTCGGTCCCGCGGACCACCTCTGTTTCCCGGCTCGGTAAAAGGCGCAGGTTGACCCTCTGGGGTTCGGCGCTCTCCACGATCCGGATCGGTCCCTGCTTCAGTTCGGCAAATCCTGCTTTTCGAGCCAGCAAAGTGTAGGCCGCCGCCGGCAGGTCGCCCAGGGAAAAGGTTCCATCCTTGCCAGTAAGAGCCGACACCCCCGCAGGAGAACCCTCCCGTTCCAGGGTAATGGAAACGTCGGCGACGGCTGCTCCCTGCGGGTCCGTTACCTTGCCTCGAATTTCGGCGGCATTACAAAGAAGCACATTGACTGACAGTAGACCCAGAACCGCAAACCAGACCCGAAACTTCATAAGTCTTATACCCTTGAAGATTGCCGAAGTTGCTTCTTAGCGAACTCGACGCTAGCGGATAAGCAATCCGTGATTATCTGCTAGCCCGTAGAGCCTATATTACCAGAAACAATTAATTGTATCGAAAATCTAGCTGCGGCTAACGTATAAATTTGCCGAAAATTTCTTTACGACGCTTATTTGACTGCGGCGGCGGGTAGATTTCACTAACCGCTTGAACTAAACTGTGGCGTTGATATGAAGCCGCAATCCATTACCGCCACTCGCTGGATACCATTGATCTCGACTTATCAAACCAGCTCAGGCCGTCAATTTGTGGTTATTACAACCGGGTTTGGAAGAAACGCAACCCTGGTCGCCTTTTCCCTTCCCCAGCGGCAATGACGGAACTCCTCTCCTGCAATAAGAGCAAGAGTCCAAGGGCGGGGCGGCTCTCCCGCAGCATACGCCGCCGACTCAGCCGATTTCTCGCGGGGATGTTGCTTGCTGCCATCGCATCGGCGACTGCGGCCAGCCGCCCGGGGGTGATCGCGCACCGGGGCGCCGCGCTCCGGGCGCCGGAGAACACATTGGCGGCCATCGAGGAAGCAATCCGGCTCGGCTGTGCCATGGCAGAAGTGGATGTCCGCTACACTGCCGACGCCCAGGTCATCCTAATGCACGATTCCACTCTTGACCGGAGCACCAATGGCACGGGGCCCGTTGAGGAGATGACCCTTGCAGAAATCGCCAGGCTCACCGTCCGGGGATCTGGACCGGCCCAAGTTCGTGTCCCCACCTTGAGAGAGGCGATTACGACGGCCCGCGGCAGGATTCAGCTCTATCTCGACTTGAAGGTGGATGACCCGCTTCCCGCCGCCAGGCTGGTTGGCGAGATGCAGGCAGAATCGTTTGTATTTTTCCGGTCCGTGACGATCAGCGGTCTGGATCGGATCCGTTCAATTGACCCCCGCTTTCGCCTGCTGCTCGACGTGCACTACCTGCCGGCGGAAGCAGGTTACATTCCAGTGCTGCACGGCCGCTTCCCTACCGCCGCTCTCAGCAACTCACTGGAGAACTGGACAGAAGCGCTGCTGCGCGAGGCTCGCGCAAAGGGTATCGCGACAATTGTCAATCTCCTGGAAAAAGAAGATACGCCGGAGAACTGGAGGAGAGCGGCCGTAGCGGGATTCGACTACCTGATGACCGATTACCCGGCCGAGGCACTCGAGGTCATCAGGGAGGCGCCCGCGGCGGAAACCGGGGGCCGTTCTCCGGCTGGAGTCGAGTGAATCGGACTCGTGTTTCGCAGAACCTCTGCGCGCACCGGCGCATGACCCTGGCCTGCGCCGCATCTGTTTGGCTTTGCGCGTTGGCGTCCGCTTCCGCTGAAAGCCGCCGGCTGCCCGACTACCCCGCTCTCGCGGAAGGCCTGATCTACGAATTATTGACATCGCTGTGGTCGCAATCGGCAGGGCCCGCCAGCTTTCGCGAACTGCGCGTTACCGAGCGTCTGGGCCGCCGCCAACGCGTTACTCAGGTTCAGCAGGCGGAGTATCAATGGCAGATCGATGGCAAGCAACGCCGCATCCACCGTCTGTCTGCCAACGCCACTCCGGGATGGGAAGACTTCCAGACTGTCCAAGGGACAGCGCTTCGGCCGCGATGGTCACTGGAGCAGTGGCGGGCGCTCTACGATTTCAGAGTCACGACTGCCGGAGCGGCTGAAGCCGACGGCCCGGTTCTTGGCATTGAGTTTTCGCCCAAGAGAAACCAGCCTGCACTCAGGGGGAAGCTGGAGCGCGTCCTGGGAAGTCTTTCCGGAGAGGTCCAGTACACTCCGGGGCAACCGGGCCGTATTCGCCTGCTCGCTCACCTGAGGCAACCGGTCCGATTCCACTTTTGGCTGGGAGCGGTCACGCGGCTTGAGATTGAATTGCTGCTGCTAAACCGGGCGGGGCGCTGGCTCCCGGAGTCTTTCCATTTCGAGATCCGTTTCCGCGAGCGGTTTCGCTCTTTCTGGATCCGCGAGCAGCGCCGATACCGCGATTTTGAGGTTTCCGAAAGCGAGAGTTCCGTCCGCCCCGGCCGCTGACCCAAGTTCGTCACGGAACCGCGCGCGGAAGCAAGCGGCGGGGAACGATGAGCTTCCATCGATCTTGTTTCGTCTCCGGAGCGCTGTGGCGGCCGGCAATATGCCGTTGATTTCATGCAGGAAGCGAGTTCCATTCTCCCCGCCGCTTGCTCGCGCGCGCGGTTCGGGCAGTGACACAAGAATGTACCGGCCCGTTACGGCTTGGGCGCCACGCGCAGCCCTCACGGCTCCGTGACGAACTTGGGCTGAGCGCCGCAAAGTGCGACAATCGAGTTCAAAGCAGCGGACTTACAGGCCGCGGTTCAGAGTCAGTGTACCGACTGCCGGCGGGTTCGCTCCTCCACCCACAAACGTTACCGTGAAGTTCCCGATGATCCGGTCCGGACGCGCGGTCCCTGTGATGCGCAATGAAGTGATGTTTGGATTGGGGATAGAATTCGCGGTGAATGTCCAACTCCCGTCAGCTCCAATAACCAAGGTCATCGGGCCGAAAGGGACAGCGTTGCCCGTGGCGGTGAAGCCCCGGTCGCTGAAGGTCCCCGTGAGCACGACCGGTCCGCTCGGCGGCGGGCCGCCAAACACCTCGCCCCCGAGGGTGAGATTGATCACGACCAGATTAGCCAGCAGGTTGACGGCGAGAGTGAGCCCCGTTGTACCCTGGGTACCGAAAGTTGTGTTGCGCCAGCTTCCCGTGTACGCCTGGCTGAACTCTTCAAAACTGAACCGCCCTGTGGATCCGCGCACAACTGCCGTGGAGGAAAGCAGGTTGTTCCGGAGAACCAGTCCCAGCGCTGAGAATTTCCCACCGCCGCGGGGCTGGATTCGTATGGTATGGCCGGACCGATTGGCTGTCTGGCGAAGTCCAAACTCCGGCAGGAACTTGGAAACTTGGCCGTTTGGCGCCACCGGGTTCAATTCGGGAGGGTCGACTGTTTCAAGTACGACTCCATCCGGTCCGGCATGGACCAGTGAAATGTTCAGTGGAGCGCTCCCCGGATTGGCGACGGCCATGCCGGTCTCGTTGCCGCCCGTTGTGTCGTAGATCAGCGTCCCGAAGTCCTGGGGCGTGGAACTGAGGACCCCGATCTGGCTGCCGGCGATCTGAAACCGCACTACGCCGCCCGCCGGAAAATCAGAAGTGAATCTTGCCATTCCAAGTGAAATGTTGCCGCCTACAGTAGTCGTGAGCGTCCTGCTTCCGCCCGCCGGGATCGTGATTTGAAAACTTGATGCAGGCGCCAGACCCTCGACGGCCAGCATGCGAGGCGTTCCGTTCTGGCTGAATATGCCCAGAGTTCCCGTCACCGGAGTGTCGAAGTTGGTGTTGGTCAGGGTGACCGTCGTGATGACATCGCCGCCCGCCGGAAGGTGCGGGAAAACGAGTGTGCTGTCTCCCCGGGCGCTGCCCCCCAGCCAGCAGAGAACCACCGCGCCCGCGGCCAACCGCCAGGCCCGCCCCGGCGCCGCCCAGCGGCTGGATGGGCGGCGAACCATGAGAGTAATCACGCTGGCATTGTGGCTCATATTCTTTCCTCCGGGGTTCTGTTGCAGGATTGTTTGTTTCGCGAGTGAGAGGCCCCGCCTTGAAACAGGACGTTGACTTGGGCGATGTTCATCATCTTGCCTCAACGCTGCGCCAGGCTTCCGGTCATGCCCGAAGCCGTCGATCCGGCTACTCATTATGCGGATTGACCCCAGTCACTGCAAAGCCAAAAGAAAAAATAACCGGCTCACTATCCAGGGCGGGAATACTGGTCGATAACCCGCTCGATGGCCCGCCGGCAGACGCGGCAGAATGCGACCGGGTTGCGGCTGAACATGATGCAGTCCAGTTGGGGGCGGTAGAGGCCCTTTGGCTCGTAGCTTGCGCCCTCAAATGCCCCCACTTTTCCGAAGTAGCTCAGTGATGACAGAAACTTGCTTTCCCAGTCCTGTTGCTCCCGCATCAGTTTGTCGACCTCGCCTTCCGGCGCGTTCCGGTCAATGAGCTCCCGCCGCCTGGCCTGGTATGCCCAGCTCTGTTTATCATACGCATCCTTGTTCCACAGGGTGGGTATCGGTGTTCCGGTTTCCACCAGGTCACGCCACTTGAGATTGGCCGGGTCGCCAAGGGCAGTCACATTCGGTTCCCACGGTTCGGGATGCTCGGCAGCGCCGGTTGCGTAAGCGACGGGCGAAGTGTAGTACTCATCAGCCAGGCCCGCAAAATGGTGTCCAAACTCATGAATAAAGATATAGTCGGCGTAGGCTGTATCCACGGCGGTCGTTGCCTGAAAGTTGAAGATCCCTCCCCCGCCATATTTTTTCTCATTGACCAAAATCTCAATAAACTCGTAAGGCGCCGCCGAGGCAACGTCGCGCAAGGTGGAATTATCGTAAGTGAGAATATAGCGGTCCGTGTCGAAGATGTTGTACTCGACTCGAAGCGGAGTGCGGCGAAAATCCCCCGAGCGCGGCCGGTTGATCCCGCTTTGAGGGGAAGGAAGATCGATGGCCCGTACATTAAAGTCAGACTTCCGGCTCTTGAAAGGCTCCAAAGCGAACAGAGCGTCCACTAATCGCTTTGCGTCGGCATGGAACTTGGCCAGTTCCGCTTCCGCATATCCCTCACCCAGGATGAGCAGATCGACCTTCTCCTGCGGCGCCCCGTTTTCCAGCAGCGTCCAAACTCTTCCTCGCGGTTGGACCATCGCTGGGTTCACAAAGCGGGAATTTGGATCGACCACCGTGGACCAGATCTCATGAAAGCTGTTTTCCGGGTCCCGTTTTTTCAGAACCACCTGGACGGGCCTTTTCGGCCAGGGAAAGCGAAGAGACTCATGGAAGGTCCGGTGAAGCTTCTTGGCCTCGTCGGTCGTCTCCCACTCTCCGTAGATGGAAGCAAACCCACGCGAATAGAGGATTTGATTCGTGCCTCGATCCATGACCTCGAAGAAGTATTTGCCCAGGTTTGTGTCATCCAGAAGTCGTATGCGGCTCCCCGCCCACGGACCGTCAGATACGATGCGATCGCCCGCGACGATCTCCATATTGGCGTCGCCGGTATGGAAGTAGTCCAACCGCAGGGTCCGGTCGGTAAAGTAAGCCTCAAAACGGCTTTGCGCCTGAGGTGCCTGCGCCATCAGAGCGGCGCATCCGAGGATGAGAAGGTCTCCAAGCCTGCCCCAGTATCGGCATGGGCGGCGTTCCGAGCGCGGCGGGGCTGCAGGCCGCTTGCTGTGCTGTCCGTCGTCGACGCTGTGCCGCGACATCGTCTCACGCCTTTCGATCGCCCTGCAGTCTCCAGGCGCGCCACCCATCCCGATACTTGAACAGGCTCCGAGTTCTTCCATGGTCGTCCCCTTTCTCCGGCTCCCACGATTATATGGAGAAAACGCCAGGCGGAGGTATTCTTCAGTTTCTCTTGCACTCCATCCAACCCGGAAGGGAGCCTCGTCACCGACCCCCGCTGCCGCCCCCTTTTCCTTGGGCTGTACTCCGGGTTTGAGCGGGAATGTTTTTGTGGCAAAATGGCCTCGACCATTTCGAAGGAAAGATGAGGGTGACGCAGCTCAGGAGTCCGCAGCGTGACAGCTCCGCAACTATCGCGGCTCATGCTCAGCCGGACTGGAGGTTTATGCCTTGATCTCGAATACACGATTTCGCCTGCTGGCCATGGTCTTGACGGCGATTCTCCTTGTCGGCGACGGCTGCACCAGGAATGCGCCTGCCCTCACATCCGCCCACGCCAGGCAGTTCATCGACCATGCCAACCAGGTGATGCTGAAGC
>JACQGG010000237.1 GCA_016199665.1 Acidobacteriota bacterium
CTGGAGGTGGCTCAGATCCGCTCCTTTGAAGAAGGACTTTATCACTTCTTCAAAAGCGCCAAACCGGGATTTGTCGCCAAACTGACCGAGCAGAAGTCACTGGACGACGCGATGCGCCAGGAGGTCAAAGAAGCGCTTTTGGAATACAAGCAGCGGTTCCTGGCAGAAAAGCAGGGCGCCGCGGCCGCGAGATGATGCGCCGGTGACGGGTATCGGGTGGCGGTTAGCTGGGAGGCCAAAGACCTCCCGATTGCGCGCTTCCGACTCCTGACCCCCGGTATCCAATACCCGAATCGAAATGCCTAACCTTAGAGACGTTCGCCGGAGAATCCGAAGCGTCCGGAATATTCAGAAGACGACCCGGGCGATGAAGTTTGTTTCAGCCAGCAAGCTGAAACGGGCCCAGGACCGGGTTGTCGCCGCCAGACCCTACGCAAATCGCATGCTTGCGGTCCTAAACAGCCTGATTTTGAGAGTCGAAAACAAGGAGCACCCCCTGCTGAAACGCCGGGGTTCGGGACGCATTCTGCTGGTTGTAATCACTGGGGACAAGGGGTTGTGCGGCGCTTTTAACAGCAATATCGTCAAGGCAGGGGTCGCTTTCTTGAACGAGCACTCTCAAGCCGAGCTGGCGCTGACTGCGATCGGGAAGAAAGGGTACGACTACTTCAAGCGGCGGCCCTATGAGATGCGCGAGCAGTACATCAATATTATGGGCAAGCTTGAATACGGCGAAGCCAAGCGGATCGCCGACTTCATCATCCGGCAGTATGGTTCTGAGGCGCTGGACGAAGTATACGTCGTTTACAACGAATTCAAGTCGGTGATTCGGCAGCGCGTGGTGGTGGAGCGGCTGTTGCCGATCGGCGAGATTGCGGGACTGGGGATGAATGGAAGTGCCCAGCTCGAATATCTTTACGAGGACAAGCCTCAGGTCATTTTTGACCATCTGCTGCCGAGGCATGTCGAGGTCCAGTTGTTTCGGGCAATGCTGGAATCGGCGGCATCGGAGCACGGGGCCCGGATGACCGCGATGGATGCGGCGACCACCAACGCCAAGGAGATGATCGACCGCCTGACGCTCAATATGAACCGGATCCGCCAGGCGAGCATCACCAAGGAAATCATAGAGATTGTCAGCGGCGCCAACGCGCTGGCGGAATGAGGTTTAACCTTGACGTTGAACTTTAGACTTTCTGGAAGCGAGGAAGCGAATGCACGAAGGTAAAGTGACTCAGGTGATCGGTCCGGTAGTGGACGTAGAATTCCCGGAAGGCCACATGCCGCAGATTTACAATGCGGTGCGCGTGGTCAGTGAGGGTTTTGACACCCCGTTTGAGATCAACATCGTCACCGAGGTGCAGCAGCATCTGGGCGAGGGCGTGGTGCGCTGCGTCGCGATGCAGCCGACCGATGGCGTTGTCCGCGGGATGAAAGCAATCGACGCGGGTGAGGGAATTACTGTTCCGGTGGGCCGGGAAACGCTGGGGCGCGTCATTAACGTGATCGGAGAGCCGGTGGACAAGCTGGGCCCGGTGGGGGCCAAGATGCGTTATCCCATTCATCGACCGGCGCCCAGCTTTGAGGACCAGAGCACGGAAACGCAGATGCTGGAAACCGGCATTAAGGTGATCGATCTGATTGAGCCCTTCGTCCGCGGCGGTAAGATTGGCCTCTTTGGCGGTGCAGGCGTGGGCAAAACGGTTGTCATCATGGAGCTGATCAACCGGATTGCGACACAGCACGGAGGATTTTCGGTTTTTGGCGGCGTGGGAGAGCGGACTCGGGAAGGGAACGACCTTTGGCTGGAAATGAAGGAATCCGGGGTCATTTCGAAGGCGGCGCTCGTGTACGGACAGATGACCGAGCCGCCGGGCGCGCGATTGCGCGTCGCGCTGACTGCGCTGACCGTGGCGGAATACTTTCGCGACGAGGAAGGGCAGGACGTGCTGCTGTTTATCGACAACATCTTCCGTTTTACGCAGGCGGGGTCCGAGGTTTCAGCTCTGCTGGGGCGTATGCCGAGCGCGGTAGGGTATCAGCCGAATCTTGCCACCGAACTGGGCGAGCTGCAGGAGCGCATCACCACAACCAAGAAAGGGTCGATTACCTCAATCCAGGCCATTTACGTCCCTGCCGATGACTATACCGACCCGGCGCCGGCGACCACGTTTGCGCATCTGGATGCGACCACCAACCTGGAGCGCTCGATTGCGGAGCAGGGGATCTACCCGGCCGTTGACCCGCTTGCCTCCACCTCTCGCATTCTGGATCCGCGTGTCATCGGAGAAGAGCACTACCGCGTGGCGCGGGCGGTTCAGGGAGTCCTGCAGCGATACAAGGAATTGCAGGATATCATCGCCATCCTTGGCGTTGATGAATTGTCCGAGGATGACAAGCTCGTCGTGGCGCGGGCCCGCAAGATTCAGAAATTTCTCTCCCAGCCGTTCTTTGTAGCCGAGCAGTTTACCGGAATCCCGGGCAAGTATGTGCCGCTGAAGGAGACCGTGCGGGGTTTCAAGGAAATCGTGGAAGGCAAGCACGACGACATCCCGGAGCAGGCCTTCTATATGCTGGGCGGGATCGAAGAGGTGGTCCAGCGCCACAAGGAGTCTGCGGCGGCGGCGTAGAGAGGAACCATGGCGAATCTTCCAGAGAAACTTCGATTGGAAATCGTCACTCCGGATCGCCTGCTCTTCAGCGGCGAAGTCGACGAGGTCTCCGTTCCCGGAGTTCAAGGCTACCTTGGGATTCTTCCCGGCCACGCTCCCTTGCTGTCCGAGTTGAAGATCGGCGAGATCATGCTGCGACAGGGAGACAGGCGGGTTTACTTCTTCTGCTCCTGGGGGTTCCTTGAGGTCTTGCCGGATCGGGTTTCGGTGCTGGCCGAGATTGCCGAACGTCCCGATGAGATCGATGTCAGCCGGGCCCAGCAGGCCAAAGACAGAGCTGAGAAGCGGCTGAAGTCAAAGGATCCGGAGACGGATTTCAACCGTGCCAAGGTGGCGCTGGAGCGGGCGCTGATCCGGCTTCAGGTCGCCGGCAAGGCGGGTGTCGGGCGGCTCGGGGCGGGGAGTTAGCATATCGCGGTTTCCGAGCGCGGAATTCAGAAGGCGGAAGGCGGAATTCAGGAAAGCAGAAGGCGGAAAGCAGAAAGCAGAAAGCGGAAAGCGAAAGGCGGAAGGCGGATGTGAGTTGTTCCCGAAGGCGCGTCCCGGGTTCTTGGATCTCCGGACTTCACCGCATTTGGGTAGATCCGTTCAGACCCTCCGCGAAGCTCCGCAGTAGGCTGCCTTCCGCCTTCTGAATTCCGTTTTCTGCTTTATGCTTTCGGCACGCGCAATTCCGCTGGTTGTCACCGCCGCTTTGCTTTAAAATTTCATCCTTCGCAGCCGCACTGCCCGGTGGTGTAACGGCAACACGCCTGACTCTGGATCAGGTTATCGAGGTTCGAATCCTTGCCGGGCAGCCAAACCTTTACTTACAGCGGTTCGGCGGTCCCAGCTTTTTCCAGGTGTCAGTTTTCATGCCGGAGTGGAGGGCGGAATCGGCAGCAGGATCCTTGTCGCTATTGTCGGATCGGGCACTTGATCGTTATTGAAGGGCTGCTTCCCGACAGGAGGGTTTCCCCGTGACGGCGCACGGGTCAGCCGATCCAATGCGATTTGCTCGTCGGGGCGCCATCGCGCCTCAGTGTTGGATGGCCTCGTCGCTTCAAAGCGCACTCGCTATCTCTGGACGTGATCTGGACCCTGAGCGCGCCCAAGCGTCACACCCAGCCAGCCCGCGCAACACAGGAGCAGTGGCGCGGTCGCAACCCCCGCGATGTACTCGCCCCGTCCAGCCGCGAGCAAGAGATGCCCCGTGCCGTTGCTGGCCTCAAGGATCGTCCAGAACCAGGCCCAACCCCTCCCGGAACGGTGATCTTTCCGCACGCGCGCGAAATAGCACCAGAGGCCGAACAAAATCAAAGCTCCGTTAACCGTTGCAAAGCCCATGGCGAGATTGCTGCTCACCAAACCGCTGATGATTCGAGCTGGAGCCAGGACTTCATAGAGACGGAAGACATATTCCTCGACTGAATGCGCCACCTGCGTCAGGATGAGTGCTAAAAACAACCTCTGACTTCTCAATCGCCGCTCTTCAGACGTCTCCGTACCTCTTCCCAGGGGACCGCTGTTTCCGGAGCGGCCTCGTGCTCAGCCAAGCGCCTTTCGAGTTCTTCGCGCTGGGCCTGAGTAAGGGTCAACTCCTCAGCCTTCTGGGTATCATCCAGGCTTTCCCAGAGCGCCATGGCGAGATCCGCCCGTGTCCCTGCGGAAAGATTCAACAGATCTTCGAGTCGAGTAGGTGACATATACTTTCATTCTCCCACGGTGTGATTCGCACGGCAAGCTGATGCGCAATCCACGCCACTGACAGTATGTTGGGCGGCCTTCAAAGCGTGGACTGCTCAGGTTCGGATCGCCTGCCATTGCTGGGCTCGTTCGCGCAATGCTCGCGCGTGTATCGGCCAGTCGTGCAGTGTTGCGGGATCGAAGTCAGCTCCGTTCGGCCAAACCAATGTGTGAACCTCCGGATCGATTCTGACCGCATTAAAGAGGTTCACGTCGTTAAGCGGCGTATATAGTTCTCCCGATAAGACAGGCCGAAAATCGATGGTCTGCGTAGTGTCGTCGTCGAAGCGAACACGTAGAGTGTACGGGGCCACAATCTCCAATCCGACGACTCGATAAATGGGATGGTTCATTTCTCTATTTTAACGGCTCAATTGCCGCCGGCGCCCTGCCTTGTTGCAAGGCTTCCCAGTCGGCGATCAATTCCTGCTGATGCAGTTCGGCCCAGGCCACAACGAGTCTGGTCTGCCGCCTGGGTAGCGAACCTGCAATCAATTCAACCGGATCAATGCTGAAAATGCCAACCTCTTCTTGATAATAAGCATGGAAATGCGGGATGTGATGCTGAGCGCCGACCTCCATAAACATTCGAATGATGATGCCGAAGAAGCGGCTAAGTTCAGGCACAACGCATTCTACATTTCAGGAATGAACGCGACCACTTTTCCGTCGTCCGCCCAACGTGCCGCTAACCGGCGCGCGCCGATCTTGCGCGCGTCCGTGTTGAGCGGCGTGTTATGCGTGACGTCTTCTCCGTTAATTCCAACAGTCCAGATAAGGCATCGTTTACTGCACGCGATGTCGGAAACGCCTTCGCGACCGGCGGCTCAAGCAGCGCCACGGCTGTACCCTTCGCCACCTCAGCGTAAAACTTTCCTCGCTCCAGCTTCGCAAAATCTGAACGCTTGTACTCTCGCCGCATATCGTCTTTAGCCTTCTTCATAGAGCTTCCTTTCGCCTCGCGTCACACGACGCGCATCGATAATACGAATTGTCCCGGGTCGGTACGTGTGGCAGACGGCAAGCAAACGACCGAGCCGTGAGTACCCAAACGTAATGTACCGTTCTTCACCGACAGAATCGTCAGGATCAGGGCCCGACACGGCGTGGGGATCGAGGAACACGGTCGCTGCCTCATCAAACGAGACGCCATGCTTCCGGAGATTGGTCTCAGCTTTCTTCGCATCCCAGCCGAATCTCATGGGCGTTCAATGCCAGAGTCGTCACGCCAACGGCCTCACGTTCAGCCGCGAGCCGCCCGAGAACTTTTTGCGGGCTTGGATTTACGTTGCGTACAGCTCGGCGGCTGCAACGTGGTGTTATGCGTCGTCTTGGTCGGGCGCACCCGAGATAGCCTTCGCTTTGCTATTAGCTTTCGCACTGCTGGAACGAGAGCCACAGGCACTTCCATTGTGGTGCGCTCGGAAGCAGATTCGATTTCGGCGGCAGCTTCTTCGTCACTCTGCGATTCGTAGTATTCGAGCACGCGACGCACGCGAGTCTCATTCCATCCTGGAGGATATTTGTCAGCAGTCATCGCTTTCTCCTTCTCTTGCGGTGGGCTGCCCGCTTCGCCTTGGGACCCAACTCGTAGGCTGTGATAACGAAAACGGAGTCCGGAATAGGATCTGGAATGTAGATCACCTTCAGGTAGCGTCCCTCTCCGGTTTGGCCGATTGCGATTCGA
>JACQGG010000238.1 GCA_016199665.1 Acidobacteriota bacterium
ACCGAGGGCTCACGCCTTCCGCCTTCCGCCTTCCGCCTTCTGCCTTCTGCCTTCTGCCTTCTGCCTTCCGCCTTCCGCCTTCTGCCTTCCGCCTTCTGCTTCCTGCCTTCTGCTTTTCGTCTCCCCTGCGTGCCACAACCTTCCCCGGGCCTCACTCCATGCTGTCTGACTTCTTGCTGTAGTCGAGCTGGGTGCCCAGCGGCTCGCGTTTGAGCTCTGAGGCAAGCTGTGATTCCAGGAAGACTATTCTCCCATTGACGACCGTCGCCAGCGGCCGGACCGTTGCAATCTCTTCCATGGGAATCCTGAAGTAGTCCTTGTTAAGCACCACAAAATCTGCCAGCTTACCGCGCTCCAGCGTCCCCAGGACCTTTTCCTTCAACATGAATTCAGCGGGCCACGAGGTGGCCATTTTCATCACGATGACGCGATCAACCGCTTCCTCCGGCGCCACCGCGATCCCCTGTCTATTGATGCGCGTCATCAATGGGACCATCGCCGCAAAGAGTCCCGTCGGAGATCCTTCGTGTTCCATCACCACCTTGACCCCCCCATCCAGCAGGCTCTTGACCGGCGAGATCCACTTCGCTTTATCCCTACCGTACAGATCGAGCCAGGGCTCCATTCGGTCCAGCATGTTGGAGCCGCAACTGACCATCATTCCCAGCTTCTTAAGTCGCGGAATTTGATCCGGGCGCGGATAAAGGCCGCAGTGATCCGTGCTCATTCTGTGAGCGCGGACCGACTCCAGCGTCACGCCGGGAGCTTCAGCGATCGCCCTTTCAACCATGTCCATGAACTGGTCGGCGCCCTTGTCGCCAAACGAATGTCCGACCGCCACACGCTGTCCTGCCGCCAGCGCGGCATACAGGCCCTCTCCCTGCGCCTTGCCCTTGTCAAGCCGGCAGACCTCGCGCGCCTTGGCCTCCTTGGGGATGTCAACGGAGGTGCAGATGGCGGGAGGACCGGAATCGATACTCCCCGCCCCGACACCCGTCTGCCACAACCAGTCATCTCCGAACCCTGCCATGTCCCCTAAACGCTCGTAGAAGGACGCCGAGTAAGGATTCACCATGAGACCGGCAAAATGACTGTAACCAAAGCGAATGGGCATTCTGTTTTCGCGGCGCAATTTCACATACGCGTTGAAGGCATCAAAGCCCATGATGTGAGACGAGAACGTCGTCACCCCGGCGGCCGCCCACTTGTCCAGCTCCTTTTGGTAGATGCCGGCCAGCAGCTCCCGCTTGCCCTTCAAGTAGCTGTCGATCACCACACCGCGCCGGTAGTAAACCCCTTGTTCGGCCACTCCGCCCTCGAGAATTTCGTCGGCTGGATCGAAGCCGTAAATCCTCTGAACCGCCTCAACGGCCTGCGTGTTCACCAGGTAGCCGGGGTGCGCGGTGACCAGCAGCGGATGATTGGGCGCCAGTTTGTCAAGATCGGTCCGCGTCATGGCGCGGTCCAGGGTGAAGCTGGTACCGATTCCTTTGCCGGAGCCATCCGGCGCGATGGGCAAATTGAGGAACACCCATTTCCCCTTTTCCACGCCCGGCAGGCGCTCTTTGAGCACCGTTTCAACCGAGTGCCTCAGCTCTTCGTAGCTGGCGCCTTGAGCCCGAAAGACCGCGGCTGCAGCGCGCGATTCCTGCGGATTTTCAGTCAGCCACTGGGTCAGCGCGTTGTCATGAATGTGCACGTGGGAGTCGACAATGCCCGGAATAACTGTTTTTCCCTTCAAATCCAGCTTGTCCGTCTTGGGTCCGGCCAGCGGGAGGATCTCATCATTTTTTCCCAGTGCCAGAATGCGGCCGTCCCGAACCGCCATGGCCTGGACAACCGTGCCAACTTTCAGGTTGTAGCCGCCGTCATCCATTGACACCAGATTGGCGTTATAGAGGACCAAGTCCGGGTAAGTAACAATTCCTTCGGGTACCGTGACTGTCTTCTGCGCATGCACACGCACCGCACAAAGCGACAGGACAACACAGCCGTAAAGAGCGACGAACTTTGCCATGATCTTTCTCCTCTGAAAACGTTGTGGCCTCCAAAGCGGACGCCTGGATCATTTGGATTGCATTCCCCTACCCTGGCCGATTCTTGCGCCGGAAAGCGGCGGTCAAAGTCATCTTGCCCCGCAAGGTAGTTAAAAAATAAACTTCAGCCCAAACTGAATCTGGCGCGAGGCAGTCGCCGTCTTTGCGATCCGTCCCGCGCCGGCAATAGCGCCGGTCGCCGAAAAGACCTGGCGCGAAGCTTCGTCGGGTATATCGAAGTTGGCCCGATTCAACAAGTTGAACACTTCTATTCTGAAGTGAAGATTCTTGTCCTCCTTCAACGCAATGTTCTTAAGCAAGCTGAAGTCAAAATTCACCACGGCGGGCCCCATCACGGTGTTTCTGCCCAGGTTGCCGAGGAACCCCGCCGGCGGAAGAGCAAATCCTGACGTTTCAAAATAGCGGTCCGGACTGCCCAGGACAGGATTGTTGGAACCGGACACCAGATCCGGCCGCTGGCCGCCACCGGCGCGACCCGCGCCCGCTCTGGCCCGGTCAAAACTGAGAACCGGAGTAAAGGGAGTGCCCGAAGAGCTGCCGAAAATGCCTGCGATCTGCCATCCGGAGACAAGCCACTTCGTTGCGCCTGTCCGGTCGCTGGCCCATCTGCGATCCCGGCCAAAAGGCAATTCCCACAGGTAATTGGTCACAAAGCTGTGGCTGACCTGAAAGTCAGAGAGTCCCCTTTCTGCGGTCCTGTCGAAAATATTCGCCACGGCAATCGAGTTTCTGAATTCCGTCTCATTGAAAACCGCGGAACTGTCATCAATACTTCTCCCAAACGTATAATTCACCTGGAACTGAAATCCCTGACTCAATCTTTTTGTCAAGCCCGCAGTCAGAGAATTGTAAACGGAATTTCCGTCCGTGGGACGATACCGAATGGTACTCCAGACGGGATTGAGACGCCGGGGCGTTGCTGGCCAAAACAATCTCCCATTGACCAGGCCCGCCGGAATATTGGCGTTTGCGTCCGCCACGGCCCTCGACAAATGGACGCCTCGCGAGCCGACGTAGGCGGCGCTGGCCACCAGATTCGTGGCAATCTGCTTTTGGATGGAGAGGTTGTACTGAATGCGGTAGGGCTGGTCAATGTCAAAAGGAAGCGTATCCACGCGGGGATCGATGTCTCTCAGGGAAACCCGGCTGATGAAATCAGGAAAGGACGGATTTCTGGGGTTGGCCTGATACCAGAAGGGCGGCACCCTGCTCCCGGCCAGAATCATGTACTGGGACAGAATCTGATCATGGAAAATGCCGAATCCCGCGCGGATCGCCAGCGTCCCTGCGCCTCCGGGGGCCCATGCGATGCCGATGCGCGGAGCAAAATTCTTCAGAGAAGGATTCAGGAAAGCGGGACCCACCGTGCTCTCAGTACTAAACGGGACGTTGCGCAGATTGGCGCTTTTCCCATCCGCCTCCACCGGCACGGTGATGGCCTCGTAGCGCAGGCCCAGGTTAAACGTGAGATGATTGGTTGCCTTCCAGTCGTCCTGCAAGTAAGCCGCAAAGAGCCACTGGCGCCAGCGGCGCACCGGGTCCGACACGCCCGGAACCGTCGACTCCAGCTGGCTGGCCCGGGCACGGAGCAAATCATCAATGGAATCAAACTGAAATCGCCCGCCGGGCCGGAAAGGAGCATTGTTATTGTTGTGATACCGTGTCATCCCAAAACCCATTTTCAACGAATGGGAGCCCAGATCGTAGGTCACCGCCTCCAGGGCATCCACATTGATGTTGCCAAAAATGCGCGGTTGAAAGCCGCCTCCCCCTCCCGACAACTCGTTCAGCCCGGCCACGACAATGCCCCCAAACTGCGGATGTGACGGAACGAAAAACAGAGAGCGGTCGATCTCCTTTACCGTCATGTTTATGTCGCCGGTTCTATTGCGGTTGTAGGCAAAGCGCGCCGTATTCAAGAGCCGGGAGGAAAAGATATGCGTTTCTTCCACAGTCGTGTAATGGTAGCGGCTGCTTTGATTGTTATTGAAGAGAAGCAAGGCATCCGGCACGGAGCGCGTCGCATCGTCAAAAGAATACCTGCCAAAGAGATGGTCGGAATTAGTGAGCCGGTGGTCGATTCGAGCCGTGACAAAATCCTCGTCAGTGGCCTGGGATACGGACGTAATGAACTCGGCGCGGCCGCCCCCAAAGGAGCGTCCGTTCGGCCGCGGGTATAAGTTCAAATAGGGACGAATAACGGAACTGATTCCGGAATCGGCCAGCGCGCCGACGTCCAGGACGCGCGAGATCAGAGTGGTTCCAAGGCGTTCACGCAGGCCCTCGTAAGATCCGAAGAAAAAGGTCTTCTCCCGTATCACAGGGCCGCCGAGAGAAAACCCAAACTGATTCCTTTTGAACTCGGGAGCACGGTCCCTGTCGAAAAAATTGCGCGCGTCCAGGTTGTCATTGCGCAGGAACTCAAACACGGTTCCACGATACCCGTTGGTGCCGGATTTCGTCACTGCAATAACAACACCGCCCGCGCTCTTTCCAAATTCCGACGAATAGGCATTGGTCAGAACCCGAAATTCCCGCAGCGAATCTACGCCCAGCATCACGCCGGCCGCGCTTCCGGGTGTGGCGCCGGCCGTATCGTTTATGTCAGTGCCGTCCAGCAGAAACCGGTTTTGGCTGGGACGGGCGCCTCCGACCGACAACTTGAGGCCGAAACCACGGCTTTGATTGCTGTCACCGGTACGCACCGCAACCACCCCCTGCTGCAGCGTGCTGAGTTGAATGAAATCACGCCCATTGAGAGGAAGCTCTCGAATTTGCTGGCTGTCCACCAACCCCGAGATTGCCGCGGTAGTCGTCTCGACCAGCGGAGCCGCACTCTGAACCACGACCTCCTCCGCCAGCTCTCCCACGCTCAACGTGAGGTTGACCACCACCTCCGCGTCGACCGTCAACTGAATGCCCTTGCGAGTGGTGGTTTTAAAACCCAGCAACTCCGCCAAAACTACATACTCCCCGGGAGGCAGATTGCGCGCAGTGTAGAGGCCATGGTCATCGCTGAGAATCTCTCGCGTGGCGCCCGTCTCGACGCTCTTGACCCCCACCCTGGCGCCGGCAAGAATCCCCCCACTTTCGTCCCTCACAACTCCGGTGAGGGTCCCCGTCACCGATTGTGCCAAGAGCGCTGCCGGCGCCAAGCTCAAAACCATCCAGAGCACGGCCGGTTTGAACCGATTGAACTTCAAATTCATGGCGACCCTCCAAATCAGGCCGTAAGATCTCGGCCCCATGATATCTCAAAGCTACGTTTGGCAACCCGGGAGGAAGACGCCTCACATTGTACACGACCCCGGCGGGGAATTCATCCCGTCCATGTCCCGGCAATGCTGCGCGCTTCTCTTTTGCTGAACTCTCGTGATACCCTCAATCGTCTATACCAGCCCGCATTTCTTACAGGTTTTCGTGACGAGGCGGTGGAGACGGCGTGATCTTTTGGAGGGGGACCATGGAAAAGACGAGTTCTATTTTCTCTATAAGCAGCCTGCTTTTCATGCATTTCTGCCTGGCGCTCTTGGCGGCGCCGCTGCAGCAGCCGACAATTCCGATCGAACTCTTAGCCTATCCGGACCTGATCGTTTACAACGGGAAGATCGTGACCATGGATGATCGGTCCGCGAAACCTGTCGTAGGCACCGTGGTGAAGGCGATGGCAGTCCGGCGCGGCGAAATCGTCAAGACTGGAGAAGACGCCGCCGTTCTGGCGCTGGCCGGCCCCAATACGCGCCGGATCGACCTGAAGGGCAAGACCGTCATCCCGGGGCTCATCGACACACACTCGCATGTCCATGACATGGCCGACCACTGGGGAATGCCGGGCATAGCTCCCGAAATCAATGTGCCCGGAGAAACGCCCGAGGAACTGGCAAAGAATCTTGATACGACTCTTAAGACCGCCGTCAGCAAGGCAAGCCCGGGTGAGTGGATCCGCCTCAATTTGCCGGCCGACTCCGGCTACACTCTGGTGAATCAGCAGAAGAAGTTCAAACGCGGCAACCTCGATTCCCTGGCGCCCGAAAACCCGGTCCTGGTTGCGATCCGAACCACCTCTTTGGTCAATGGAAAAGCGATTCAGGCGGTGGAGCAGCATTACAAGTCTACGATGGTTGACGAGGCGCTCGACCGGGAAACGGGGATCGCCACCTTTGGAACCGAGTTCATCCGGGCGGTCCCCATCATGCTGCTCGAGAGCCGTCCGGACGTCGTGATTGAAAATGTGCACCGGGAGCTGGAGGAATGGGCCGCGCTGGGAATTACCACGTTTTCCTCGCATATTAACGTGCCCGGCCACGTGAACGCCTACGCTGCCTTGGACCGCGCGGGATTAATGCCCATTCGTTTTGCCTGGACGCATCGCTCCGGGACCATCTTCAACTCTGATGCAAGCAGTTTTTACATGCGCATGGGCGATTTGAGCGGCAGCGGCTCGGACTATTGGTGGAACATCGGCTCAACCATGGGGCACCTGGACCAGTCTTATCCGGGCATTGCCTCCACGCTGCCGGCTAAGCCGGAAATCAAGGCCCGAGAGATCAATCTGGGTCAGCCGGGAGATTTCAAGCGGGAGGTGATGTTGAGCATGGTGCGGGCCGGCCACCGGATCACGGGCACTCACATCGCGGGCGATCTGGCCGTGGACAATTTCATGGACATCATCGAAGAGGGGAGCAAAGCGGTCGGGATGAGCGATGAGCAAATCCGGGCTAAAGGGCACGTGATGGATCATTGCGCCATGGGCCCGCGACCCGACCAGTACGAACGGCTGAAGAGGATGGGGATCACCATGTCTTGCGGCCCCAAGTACATCAGGGGAGTCGCGCCGCGGGCGTTGCGCGACTATGGTGAAAAATCCCTGGAGCGGGTCGTTCCCATGAAATCCCTGATCGATTCGGGCGTGAAAACTGTGTGGGAAATCGATGAGCACGCGCCCGACTTCGGGGCTTTCTTCTACCTGGCCCTGGCCGTCAACCGTAAGGGCGACGACGGGCGGGTCTGGGCTTCCGATCAGCGCCTTGACCGGGTGGTGGCGCTCAAGACAGCGACTTCATGGGCGTCCGAATATGTGATGCGTCCCAAGGTGCTCGGAACCCTGGAGCCTGGAAAGTGGGCTGATTTTGCAATTTTAAATCAGGACTATTTCACCGTCCCCGAGGATCAGATCGCGCGGGTGCGGCCCTTGATGGCCGTCGTGGGGGGAAAGACGGTGTTTCTGGATACGGCCCTGGCCAAAGAGCT
Organism: Acidobacteriota bacterium; assembly: GCA_016199665.1. Taxonomy (GTDB): domain Bacteria; phylum Acidobacteriota; class UBA6911; order JACQSX01; family JACQSX01; genus JACQSX01. The sequence goes on from JACQGG010000238.1 coordinate 7,308, forward strand.
GGGGACTGAAAGCGTCGGCATTCAGCCTCGATTTCTGAAGCCGGCTGCGGAGGATTAGCCCAAGTTCGTCACAGAGCTGCGCGCGTCAGCAAGCGGCTGATGTCAACTGTCAAATTTCTTGCCCGCTCCGAAAGGCGGACGAGCCGAAAGGAAGGCGGAAGAATCTCTTCTTGACGACGGCAAGTTCCGGTTGCGGCCGGACTACATCATGCTTGCTTCTTTGAGTTTCTTGATGGGTGCTGGGAGTTTCGCACTGGCGGTCGCGCTCATCGGCCTGTGGTCCAAACTCAGCCGCGAAGCGGCTTCAGAATTGTAGCCGGGGGCGTCAGCCCCCGGTCGGCAATCCCCGTAAACTATCGCAAGCCGCGAAGCGGCGAGAGACTTTTCGGCGGTGAGCTTCTTGCAACGAGGAGTGCGGGGTCTGGTGCGGTGACATGGCAATGAATACGATGAAACCCATCTTTGGGTTGTAATCTGTGCGCCGCTGCGCGGCTGGTACAAACATACACGAACTGCACCGAGGGCTCACGCCCTCGGCTACAATTCTCGGGCCGCTCCGCGGCCACCGAAGCAGTCTGGACCGCAGCTCGCCCTCATTCAACCCTGCCAGTTTCTCACCCGTTTCGGCATCAATCCTGCAACCAACGGAAGCCGACTCGCGGTCACGGCTCTGTAACGAACTTCGGCTGGGCTGAACGCCAGAAGGCTTACTCCGGCGCGTCCGCCTTTTGCTTGAAGATCTTGTCTGGCGCGCCAAAGCCGACACCGTCGGCCGCGAAGTGAACGACCCGCTGGACCTTCGCATTCAGCAAGCCGTCCTCGTCGGTCACGACCGCCCCCATCGTCATGAACCGCGCCGGCTGGTCGGCGTAAGGATTGGCGTGGCTGTGCCAGGTTCCCGCCGCTGTCATCCAGGGCATGCAAAACAGATCCCACGGCCCCCAAGGGATCCTGGCCTCGGGGGAATCGGTAGTGGCCCGCAGGGCGGTATATCCTTTCCCTTTGACACCCATGAACCAGACTCCGCCGCCGTGCTTATGGCCGATTTCCTGTGACTGGGGAGGGATCTCCTGGAGGTTGCTGAAGTAGGCGCGGTGACCCATTTCCGGGGCGGGATCAATGTGGATCCCTTTCCAGCCGGTTTTGGCGCGCAGTTTCTTATGATGCGCCGGCATCTCCAATCCGACAGGATTCATCATTTGTCCCGCGGCGGGCCTGAAGGTCAGGGTGGCGGCAGGTCCCCGCCTTTCAAGGTTGACGGTGGCGCCGGTTCTTTTTTCCGCCTCGGCAATCGCGCTTTCCCAGTTGATCCCCTCAATCACTTCATCCTCGGGGACGGGTTCTCTTCTCTCGCCGGGAAAAGCCTGCTCGGGGACACTCCGGGTCCGCCGTATAAATGGGTTGAACATGTCACTCCCCAGATGCTGGCTGAAAATCACGATCCTGGCCGGCTGGTCAAAAGGATTGGCAAGGCCGTACCAGGCGCCGAAAGGAATGAAGAAACGATCCCCCGACTTCCAGACCACCCCGGCTCCCGGCTTCTTCGGATCTTCGCGGGATTCCGCGTAGCCCTTTCCCAAAACCCCCATGAGGACATACAGGCCGGTGTCGCGGCGCCCAATGAGCTTTAGCGAGCGTGGCGGTATTTCCTCCACCCACACGCGGGCCTGGGTGGAGGTTGGAAATTCAATATAAGCATGCGCCCACCCCGCTTGCGCCCTCTTGGGCTTGTAGTGGGGGAACAGCTCCATATCCCGGAGGTTGATCTTGCTGATCAGCGGCATCTTGTAGACGGCAGCGCCGGCGATCCGTTCCACTGCGGCCGTTTGTTTTTCAAGCTTTTCCAGTTCGTCAACCGTGGTGATCTCGTTTGCCTGTTGAGCTTGAAGCAGACTCAGCGCCATGAGCCACCCGGTGAGCCCTGCCAGAATCCTGGAATTCATTTCGCACCCCCCCAAGAAAACCGCTCATTGCCAAAATTCAATCCCACAAATCTTGGCCCCGCCTGCCGGACTCTGTCGAGCTTGCCCGACCGAACCGGAGACGGGACCGGTGGTCCGAGCCGGAGAAGGCTACTCAGGCGCGTCCGCCTTTTCCTTGAAAATCTTGTCCGGCGCGCCAAAACCGACTCCGTCGGCCGCGAAATGCACTACGTTTCCCGCCTTCGCGTTGAGCAAGCCATCGTCATCCATGCTGATGCTCTCGCCCATGAAGCGGGCCGGTTGGTCGTCGTACGGGTTGGCGTGGCTGTGCCACGTTCCGGCGGCGGTAAGCCAGGGAAGCTGGAACAGGTCCCATTCCCCCCAGGGAATTCTCGCCTCGGGAGAATCCGTCGTGGCTCGAAGCGCCGTGTAACCTCTCCCTTTCACCCCGAGGAAGATGATTCCCCCGCCGTGCTTATGGCCGATCTCCTGGGAGCGGGGCGGGATTTCCTGAAGATTGGTAAAGTGCGCGCGATGGCCCATTTCCGGACCGGGATCGATGTGGACCCCCTTCCATCCCGTCTTGGCCCGAAGCTTCTTGTGATGAGACGGCAGCTCCTGCTTAAAGGGATTGAGGGCATCCCCCAGGCCGACCTTGAAGACGAGCGTGGCGGCCGGACCTCGCCGCTCCATGTCCATGGTCTTGTTCGACTCCGCTCTCTTCTGCACTTGAGCCAGGGTCGCCTGCCAGTTCCCGATCTCGATGACCGTGTCCTCAGGCACCGGATCCCGTCTCTCCCCTGGAAAGATCTGCTCGGGCACGGTCCGGGTGCGTCCCAGAAACGGATTGTCCATGTCCTCACCCAGGTGGTGCGCAAACACCAGGATCCTGGCCGGCTGGTCAAAAGGATTGGCATGGCCATACCAGGCGCCAAAAGGCATATAGAAACGGTCGCCAGAATCCCAGACGATCCCGGTCCCCGGTTTCAGCGGGTCATCGCGAAACTCCGTATAGCCCTTGCCAGTAACGCCCAGGAACACGTACATCCCGGTGTCCCGCCGCCCAATCAGTTTGAAAGAGCGGGGAGGTATTTCCTCAACCCAGATGCGCGCCGTGGTGGGAGTGGCAAACTCAATGTAAGCGTGAGTCCAGCCCGACTCTTTTCGTCTCGGCTTGTAGTGGGGGAAAAGCTGCATGTTGCGAACATTGATCTTGCTGATCAGGGGCATTTTGTAAACGGAGGCCCCGGCCACCGTTTCCACCATTGACGACTCTTTTTCCAGCTTTTCCAGTTCCTCAACACTCGTCGGAGCCTGCTGTGCCTGCGCGCCAACCAGCACCAGACTCAAGAGACCGAAACCTATTGCAAAACCGATCCTCGAATTCATTCTGCTTCCTCCACCGGAAATTACTCCGGATACTAATGGGTTCCTTCCTGATTCTTCAACTATCCCTAAGACGACAACCCGCCCTGGCCTGCCCCGGCGGGCAACGATCACCATCCATAACATACCCCCGAATGCCGACTTTTCCAATCCTTTGCCAGTCGAAATCCTGCTGCCGCCAGCCAGGCGAGCTTGAGCCTCCCCGCCGCTCCCTGAGAACGTGTGAAAAAATCGTCTACTCCGTAATCCGCGAGAGCTCGGCAGCGGCGCCATCGCAGGACCCGTC
>JACQGG010000249.1 GCA_016199665.1 Acidobacteriota bacterium
CCAGCGAGCGGCGGGGCCCATGTGGCAGATCGTCGCCGGCGCCGATGCGAGGCATGGGGATCTCGGCTGGGTCTGCCGGGCGACCGGCTGGGGCTCGGGATACTGATGGGCACATCTGCAAGGGCGAAGGGAAATTGGCCAGAGGCAAGCGCGCAGAGCGCGCGAGACTGCCCCGGAGGGGCGGTCGGCGGCTACGCCGCGCGAAGGCTCTGCGGCGGCGGTCAAAGTCATTTTGCACTACTCTGGCGCCTGGCAATCGGAACAGGTACAATTGTACCAAATGGAGCCCAAGGGGCGATCCCTCAAAGACCATATAAAGAAACATACCGGCCTGGAATTCCTCGAGAGCGCAAGCGGATGGAAGGGACCGTGTCCCTTTGAGCCCGATTCAAGGGCCGGCTCATTTCTGATTTTCGACCAGGGGGACTTTTACTGTTTCACCTGCAAGGTCCAAGGGGGCATCTCAGAGTTCGACCGGCTGTGGCAGGAAGCCAAGGTTCAGGGATTGTGGAAGGAAGCCCCGCTTCAAAGCGGGGGCGCCAAATGGGAACCGCAGTCCCAACCCAACATCCCTCCAGAACCGCCGCAGCCGGATGCCGCCGATGAGCCTCGCAACGGCCCCGTGTTGCAGAGCCCGGAACGCGTCGAGCCCCCTGCGGCGCAGAGCAGCGCCCCGGTCCCGGGAACAATGGACTTAGCCATCCTCCAGAATCTGGTGGAGGAATTAGGTAAACAGGTGATGTGTCTCCGGCAGCAGGTGGAAGTCCTCCAAAGTATGGCGGCCAGGCAGAGCGAGGCAAACCAGGAACTGCCCGCGAATCTCAAAAAGAGAAGGCGTGCGCGAGAGGCATGAGAGGAGCGAAAACAGCACAGAATTAGGTGAAAAGGGAGCCGCCCAAGCCGGATTATTCACAAATCTTCCCGGTTCAAACGCGCCTAAAAGGCCAGCCGCACCGCGGCGTGCAGAATTGTAGCCGAGGGTGTCAGCCCTCGGATTGAGGTGTTCCGGAAGGTGATGAGCCGCATCGCGGCGACAGAATCCAAAGCGAGAAATGTCGCCTTCTGCACAATGAGACACAGCGGAGGACCCGGCAGATACGTTATTTCGCCGCTATGCGGCTCTGCTGCGTTAGGTTGGGACGCTGCAAACCGAGGGCTGACGCCCCCGGCTACAATTCTGCACGCCGCGGTGCGGCTCATCGGCTGGCCGGGTATAGACCCAAAAAAATCATCAATAATCCGCCTTAAGATGATCCGTGAAGAACTAACCTTTACACGTCATTTCTTCACAGACTCTTACCGCGCGTAAATAAAGGCCTTCAGCTCGTGAACGCTGACGGCAAACCCCGGCGCGTCGCTGTCCCAACTTTCCTCTACAGTTACAGTGCTGATCCCGACCACCGTCCCCTGGGCCGTGACCACCGGCCCGCCCAGATTCTCGGGATCTGTGGGAATGTCCATTTGGATCAGTGCCGTGCCATGCATCCGTCGCAAAGCGGTAATCAGTCCCCGGGTCACTTTGCTTGCCCCGTTCCGGGACTTTCCAAGCACATAGGCCTCTTCTCCCACATCAACGCTGCCTGCATCTCCCAATGTCAGGTAGTTCGAGGTACGGGCCGGAATTTGAACCAGCGCCAGGTCTCGATTCGCATCCTGACGGATTACCTTCCCCAGAAAAATATCCCCGGAAAATGTGGTTACTTTGATCCGCGGGGCTGCTTCCACCAGCCGGTAGCTTGTGGCAATCCTCCCCACTGCATCCACCATGAATCCATTCCCGGCCTTCTCGGCGGCTTCGATCGTCACCACACTGATATTCACTCGTTCCAGCGGCAGCAGAATAGCAGCGGCGGTTTCAACCTCCTGGCCGGCGCGCATCCCCGCGTCCGGCGAGCGAAAACGATCCCCTGAATTCATCCGTTCACCTGCCATGCCAGCCCGGCTACTTTACCTTGGAGTGGCCAACAATTCTACCAGGACTCCCTTCGCTTTGGGACAGAATTCATCGCTCCCTGAGTTCTGCCGGACTTCCCGCGGCGGCGTAGTAGTTGAGAAAATTATATGGTAGCATTTGGACCCGATTCAAGGCGTTCGAGAGCTGCAAATGAACCAAGGTTCCATAACCCCCGGAAATCAGATTCTGGCCATCGCCAGCGGCAAGGGAGGTGTGGGCAAGACGGTGGTCACCGCCAATTTGGCGCTTGACCTTGCACGGCTTCTTGACAAGCGAAACAGCAGGGTTGTCGCGGTGGACCTCGACTTAGGGTGCGGGAACCTGAATTCCTGTCTGGGGGTTCGGGACTCCAATGGCACCATCAACGACTTTCTGCTGAAGAAAAAAACTCTGGAACAAGTTCTGACCCAGACAGAGGTGGAAAACCTGCAGATGATCAGCGGCTCCTACAGCGGTATGGACACGTTGAAAATTGACGCAGATATGAAGCGTTCCCTGTTTGATAGTCTGGCAAGGCTGCGCGCCAATTTTGTCTTGCTGGATCTGGGCGCCGGCACGTCTCCCGAGGTGCTGGACTTTTTCCTGGAAGCCAGTGACCGGATCATTGTGGTTACACCCGAATCGCTTTCACTTCACAATGCGTACACATTCCTGAAAAGCGCAATTTTGCGCCTTCTATCTCACCAGCTTGAGAAAGAGGACTTCCTGGCCCCGGTAAAATCCAAGCTGTGGGAAATCATAGAGGCCAAGGACAACCTGAACATACGAAGTCTGGTGGAGCAGTTCAAGCTCTGGGATACGTATGGCGCCTATGTTCTGAGCGGGATAATTTCAGACCTGAAAATCAGGTTTATCGTCAACATGTACCGAGGGGGGGAAGATAAAATTCACCTGCTACGGTTTCACAAGCTCTTGTTCAAGTATCTCGGCCTGAGAGACAACCTGGATTACCTCGGGTTTGTACATTTTGAACCCAAAGTCATGAAATCAGTCCAGGGAATCAAGCCGTTTGTCCTGCGTTATCCAAATAATCGAGCGGCTCGAGAAATTCAAGATCTGGCCGTGCGAATCCTGAAACACGAAACCTACTACCAGCAGCCTCCAATGCACTTCCCTCAGAGCTCCGAGTGGCTTTCGCGGCTGCTGGAAAAGTGGCGGTCACGAAAACAGAATGGGGACACTTAGCATCCGGGCGATGCGGTTACTGCGCGTAGATGAATGCCTTCACTTCATTGACGCTGACGGCAAATCCCGTCATGTCGTCGCCCCAGTTTTCCTTCAAGGTGCTCATCCCAACCACAGCGCCCTGAGCCGTCACCACCGGACCGCCCAGGTTTCCGGGATCTACTGGAACGTCTAATTGAATCAACGCGGTCCCTTCAATCCGCCGCAAGGCGGCAATCAGCCCCTTGGTCACTTTGCCGGATCCACTCGACGACCTGCCAAGAACATAAACTTCTTCACCCACATCCACGGTGCCTGCATCCCCTAACGTCAGGTAGTTGGATGTCCGGGCCGGAATTTGAACCAGCGCCAGGTCCCGGTTCGCATCCCAACGGATCACCTTCCCCAAGAAAATATCCCCAGAAAACGTGGTCACCTTGATCCGCGAGGCCGATTCCACCAGTCGGCCGCTGGTGGCGATCCTGCCCTCTCCATCCACCATGAATCCTTTTCCCGTCTTCTCGTCTGCCGCGATCGTCACCACACTCGCGGATATCCCCTCCAGCCCTATCGGCGCGGCATGGCTGGACGGAATCGGAGCCTCCACGTCTACAGGCATCGCGGTCCCAAGCGAGCGAAAATGATCCTTTAGGTTCATCCCTTTTCTCTCCTGCCAGCCTTGCCCCCTGGACACTACTGCCACACTACCCGCAATTCTACCAGGACTCCCCTTCCCCTTGAACAAAATTCATCAGGAAAAAAGAAGCTGCGGTATTGCGTGGCCGGCGGCTCACTCCATTTCCCGGCGGCCCGTAAGGGCCTTGGACAAGGTCACTTCATCGGCGTACTCCAGGTCGCTTCCCACAGGAATTCCCAGAGCGATGCGGGTGACAAGCAGCCCCAAAGGCTTCAGGAGGCGCGACAGGTAGATCGCCGTGGCTTCCCCTTCGATGTTGGGATTGGTGGCCAGGATGACTTCTTCGACGCGATCCCGCTGAATGCGGCCGATCAGGTTCTTGAGCTTGAGGTCCTCGGGTCCCACGCCGTTGATCGGGGAAAGCGCGCCATGAAGAATGTGATACACCCCCTTGAACTCACGGGTCCTCTCAATCGAATAGACGTTGAACGGCTCTTCCACGACACAGACCACCTGGTGGTTGCGGGCGGGGTTGGAACAGAAATGGCAAGGGTCGGCGTCGGTGATGTTGTTGCACTCGGAACAAAGTCGCATCCGCTCCTTCAGGTCCACAATGGCCTGCGCCAGTTGCGCGCAATCTTCGCTGGAGCGGCGAATTAACGCAAAGACCATTCTCTGAGCTGATTTCGGACCTACCCCGGGAAGTTTCTTGAACTCCTCAATGAGTCGGGCAACCGGTCCGGCGATGTCTTCCATTTAAAACAAGCCGCTGAGGTTCAGCCCGCCTGCCAGTCCGCCCAACTGGCTTCCCAGCGCCTGGTCCACTTTGCGGCTGGCCTCGTTGACCGCCGCCATGACCAGGTCCTGCAGCATTTCAACATCGCCGTCGAGCGCTTTTGCTTCAATACGCATCGAGAGCAGTTGTTTGCTCCCATTCATGGTCACCGCAACCACGCCGCCTCCCGCCGCAGCTTCCACGCGCAGCTCGGCCATCTCTTTCTGCAGTTTCTCCTGCATCTTCTTGGCCTGCAAAAGCAACTGCTGAAAGTTACTCATGTTGCCCCCTCATTCGAAGCACTCCTCACTCGTCTCTCTCACTCTCCGTTCCCCGTATGTCCTCGATCGATATTTTACCGGGAAACGCCTCGGTAAACAGCCGGACTCTCGGATCCTCCAGGGCGCGGTGCTTCCTGCCGGCCGGCGGCGGCTCCTGAGAGGGGCCCTCCATCTCCACGCACACTTCCATGGGAGCGCCGAAAATGCGGGTGCACAGTTCCCGCAGAAATTCGACGCTGTCGATTTGCTCCGCGAACTGCCGGTTCATTCTTTGCTTTTCCGAGAATCGAATCAGCAAACGGCCCGCTTCAATCCGAATTTGCGCCTTCTCCAGAAAGGCCGACAGCGCCGGCCGCTCCTGATGCACGGAATCCAGGAGACGCTGAATCTGCAAGCCTGTATCCGAGGCCTCCGCTGAATTAGGGTGGGAACGCTCCGCCTCCGGTGGAATCAGCTCCCGGGATTGTGCCCTCTCCTCCACTCCGGGCCCGCCGGCGGAACTCTGCTTTTTCAGCGCGATTTCCAGCTCCCCCGTTTGGAGAGGCGCGCCACGGCCCGTCGCTGCCTTCTGGTTGCGGCCTGCGAGCGCGTCAAAACTCGCTGGCCGGCTGGCGCCTGGATTTTGCACCGAAGCATCTCGTGCGGTGAGAGGCACGAGACCGGACAGCACTTTTTCAATTTCTTCCAGATGTGGCAGTTGCAGCACCTTCAGCAGCGTTATTTCCAGGTGAAAGAGCGGAGTGGGGTGCCAGCGCAGTTCCCCTTCCGCCCGGAACAGAAGGTCATAGATGCGCAGCAGATCCATCTCCGAAAATTGCTCCGCCTGGCCCCTCAGGTATTCTCCCTGGGACGCGCTCACCGGTATCAGCTCCGGTTCAAACCCGGCGGCCTTGATGACCAGCAAGTGGCGGAAATGCTGCACCAGCTTTCGGCAAAAGACCTGCAGGCTATGTCCGTGGCCGGCGATCCGGCTGAGCTGATCCAACATGGCCTTGCGATCCCGGCCAATCAGCGCCGCGACGACTGCATTCAGAGACTCTTCCGGCACGACTCCCAGCAGCGACCGCACATCCTCATCGTTGACCTGCCTCCCGCTGAATGCAAGGACCTGGTCCAGAGCCGACTGGGCATCCCGCATGCTCCCTTCGCTGGCGCTGCAAATCAGCCGCAGCGCGTAGTCTGAGATTTGAATCTCCTCGGCCTGTGCAATCACCCGCAGCCGGTCCAGGATCTGCTGGCCGGGAATCATCTTGAACTCGAACTGCTGGCAGCGCGACAGAATGGTGACCGGAACCCGGTGCGACTCAGTGGTGGCCATGATGAATTTCACATGCTCGGGGGGCTCCTCCAGAGTCTTCAGCAAGGCGTTGAAGGCCGCGTTGGAGAGCATGTGGACTTCGTCAACAATGAAGATCTTGAAGCGGTCCCGGGCGCTGCGGTACTGCAGGGTTTCCCGCAATTCGCGGATGTTTTCCACGCCGGTGTTCGAGGCGGCGTCGATTTCCAGAACGTCCAGGGAATTCCCGGCCGCGATTTCTTTGCAGGAGACGCATTCCCCGCAGGGCTGGGGCGTCGGACCGCGGTGGCAGTTCAGCGCCTTTGCCAGAATCCGGGCCGCGGTTGTCTTGCCGACTCCGCGGGCGCCGGAAAAGATGAAGGCATGCGCGATGCGGTTGGAGCGGAGGGCATTCTGCAGGGTCTGCATGATGATCTTTTGCCCCACCACGTCCTCAAAGGTCTGCGGCCGCCATTTCCTGGCAATGACGACGTAGCTGGATGGACCGGATGCCATGCCCTGCGCAAGTCAGAGAGTAAGATGAACCATCAATCAAACGTTTCGGCCGCGACTCAGGCGCGCCGATTGCCCAGACACTACTGTAGCACTACTGCCGCCGGCAAGAGCAAATGCTCAGTGTCCGATGGCGCAAGAACAGCCGAGCCGCGAGCGTCAGCGAGCGGACCCTCAATCCTGCCCGGTCGCCACCAGCCAGCGCAGGCAGGCCAGACGGGGACCTATCCTACGGCGGACCTCCGCATGCCAGGACGGGAGAGTCACGATAGAAACACCGGACGCTTCGCGATACCGGCTGGACTGAAGACGACCTTCGACGACTGGAGTTGCCGAAATAGAGGACTTCAAAGGACTTGGCGGAGAGGGTGGGATTCGAACCCACGTACCCTTTCGGGTAACTCGATTTCGAGTCGAGCGCGTTACGGCCTCTTCGCTACCTCTCCGTGCAAGTGCAAAGTGTCAAGCCGCAGGAATACAAGTGAAAACATGACTTGTATTCTTGCCCTTTTTCACTTGTCCCCTCAATGGGGCCCTCGGGAGACCTGCGGCACAAGCGCACGACCTCTTAATGCTGCTTCCTTCCGGACCTGACATGATTCGAGGAGCGCTTTGCACAGGGCCCGAAGACCCCGTTCAAGGGACAAGTGACAACAAGGGAACAAGTGACAAGGAGCAAGAATACAGGTGAGCGAGTGGCCCCTATTGTCCTGTAGCAACAGCGGAATCGAGAATGGCTGGGACGGGCCCTGGCGCGTCTCTACCCGCCGGAACGGGTGCACAAGAGTTTCAATTCCTGTATCGGCGGACCTCCGCATCCCTGCTTGACACTTTTGACTTTACTTGGATTCTTTCCCCTTGTCCCTCACTTGTACTCTTCCGCCTTGTCCCTCACCACTTGAATGGCGGAAAGGGTGGGATTCGAACCCACGGTACACTCTCGCGTACACACGCTTTCCAAGCGTGCTCCTTCAGCCACTCGGACACCTTTCCGCACGCTGCAAAATTACAGGTTAGCGTATTCGCCGGCGCCGGTACAGCAGATTATGCCCGTCTTGCCCGTCTACGCCCCCGGCATCGCTTTCTTCAAGGGCTTCAACAGGAAGAACAGCACTGCGGCCGTCGCCAGCGCCATCAGCGCCAGAACCAGAAAAAACAGCGAATGGCTCCAGACCTTCCAGTAAACTCCGATGGCGGTCAGCTTGTTGCCCAGAGCCGTGGCGACAAACCATCCTCCCATCATCATGGACTTCATCCGGGCGGGCGCCACTTTAGAAACCAGGGAGAGGCCCATCGGGCTCAAACAAAGCTCTCCCACCGAAATCAGGGCGTAGGCGCCAATCAGCCAGAGCGGCGAAACTCTTCCCGTATCTCCACCGGCCAGAGCCGCAGCGTAAAGGACCAGGCACGAGGCCCCGGTCAGCAGCATTCCAATGAATATCTTGCTTGGCGTAGACGGCTCAATCCCGCGCCGCCCCAGCCAGCGCCAGAAGGCGACCAGCGGCAAGCTTAGAGTAATAATAAAGAACGGATTGATGGCGTTGGAGATGACACCGGAGACCTGAAACCCCCAGGACTGCCAGTCGGTATTATCGTCGGCCCAGTAGGTAAGCGTCGATCCATTCTGGTGAAACACCATCCAGAAAACGATGACGACGGCAAAGACGACAAGCAGCGCAAAAATTCTCGTCCGGTCCGGAATTGCCGCCATGGGATCGGCGGCATCAGCCGGATCCACCGCCGATGTCTGCTGCGCGCCCCGCGCGCCCCGGTCGATTCCGACGACGTCGCGCTTCCATCTCCAGAAGATCCCAAGGGAAAAAAGCATCCCCACGGCCGCCACCGCGAAGGCAATGTGAAATCCCAAACGCTGCATCACAAACTCCGCCACGACGGGAGCGAGGAAGGCGCCGATGTTAATTCCCATATAGAAGATATTGTAGGCCGCGTCCCGCAGCGCGCTTCCCGGAGGATACTGGCTGCCGACCAGCGCCGAGATGTTCGGCTTGAAGAAGCCGTTTCCCGTCACCAGGCAGCCGAGCGCCAGGTACAGAATTGTCTCGGAGGGGAAAGCCATCAGAATATGTCCGGCAATGAAAAAGAGAGCCCCCACCATGATAGAGCGGCCGACTCCCAGCATGCGATCCGCAAGCCAGCCGCCGATCAAAGGACTGGCATAGACGCACATCTGGTACCAGGAGTAGACGCGGATTGCCGTCGCCTCGGTCCAGCCGAATCCCTGCTGCGCATCGCGCAGGTAGAGCACCAGCATCGCCAGCATGGTATAGAAGCTGAAGCGCTCCCACATCTCCGTGGCAAACAGAATATAGAGACCCTTGGGGTGCTTTTCCGCCGGGGCCATCAGCGCATCTTCATGTTTTCCGAGCGTACTGGAAGCTCGCATAGGTCAATGCTCCATGGTGGGTCTCTGCCGGGACAAGATGGCCGCGAAGGCGCGAAGAGCGCGATGCTTCTCCCCGGCTTTGGCTCCGTCCGCAAAGCTCATTCGCCCCCTCCCGGATCGTGTGAACCCGTCGTAACCGCTAATGATGCCAAGGTTGAACTAAATCTACGTCCCAAATAACTGCAAGGCGGCGACATGCCCAGCGGATCTCACTTGATGACAAGGTTGAACTAAATCTACGTTCAACACCGGCAAAAATCTAGGAAAATATGGTAAGGCGCGCCAGATCCACGTCTCCTGGAGCAGGGGCGCCGGAGTTCTCCAGGAAACGGAGAGTGATATGCCAGGACGGCAAGTCTTCATCACTGGAGCCACCGGGTATATGGGCCGCGGCCTCATTCCCCTGCTGCTGGCGAGGGGCCATTCGGTGCGGGCTCTGGCGCGCGCCGGCTCGGAGCACAAGCTGCCGGGCGGCAGCCAGGCGGTTACCGGCGATGCGCTCAATCAGACGACTTTCTCCGCTCAGATTGCCCCCTGCGATACCTTCGTCCACCTGATCGGCGTTCCCCACCCCAGCCCGGCCAAAGCGGAGCAGTTCAAGAGGGTGGACTTGGTTTCCATCCGCGAGGCGGCGGCCGCCGCCGTGCGCGCGCAAATCCGGCATTTTGTCTACGTCAGCGTGGCGCAGCCCGCTCCCCTCATGGAGGCCTACATCCGCGTACGGGCCGAAGGTGAAGTATTGATTCAGAAGGCCGGCTTGAATGCAACCATTTTGAGGCCCTGGTACGTACTCGGCCCAGGGCACTGGTGGCCTCGGTTGCTCCTCCCCGGCTACTGGGCGCTGGAGACGTTTCCGTCAACCAGGGAAACGGCCCGGCGGCTCGGCTTGGTCAAGCTGGATCAAATGCTCCGCACACTTCTTTACGCTGTGGAACATCCCTGTTTCGGCATCCGGCTCCTGACGGTCGCCGACATCCGGCGCGGCGGAATTCCGGATTAACGGGAAGCCACTCCATTCCAGAGGACAACCCTGGCCTCCCAGGGCCTCACAGGCGAGGCTATTGGATTCCAGCCTTCCGGGTCTGACTTATTGCGCGTATTTCAGAAATGGACAGCGCCCGTCGCGCTGGCCGCGCCAGCTACTTTCCGGTGCGAAATGAGTTTGACCGCCACCGCAGAGCCTTCGCGCAGCGTAGCCGCAACCCAGATCTTGTTCTGAACGGCGGTGGATCCGCCCTCAACGCAGAGGTCGCAGAGAATGCGCCGAGGTTTTTTCTCTGCACCCCCTCAGCGTCCCTGCGGTGAGCACGAGAAAGTGATTCTTGATGCACCGGAAAGCAGCCAGTCCAGCCAGTCCGCCAGTCCGCCGCTGGTTGAATTTGTCCAGGCAATAAAGTATTCTTCACAGCTTAAATTTCTAAGGAGGACAAAGCAGGAATGACCTTGACGAGATTGCAAATAAAGCGGTCGGGGTGAGAAGGAAGACATCGAGAAATAGTCTGTTCCCATGTGGCTTTGCCACACCGGCGATTTTACCTTTTGACTTCATTAATAATTTTTTCCGAGACAAGAATCGATGATTGAAAATATCAGTGAACCGAAACATTGCGTTGCCATCATCGGCGGTGCGGTAGCCGGATCCACGGCTGCGGAAGTGCTGGCCGATGCGGGTGTTGTTTGTGTGGTATTCGAGCAGAACGACCGGCCCTATGGAAAAATTGAGGACGGTCTGCCACGCTGGCATGTCAAGCAGCGCAAGATGGAATACGAAACGATTGATGGCCGGCTCGACAGGCCTAACGTCATTTTCGCCCCGCGAACCCGCCTGGGCCAGGATCTTGATTTTCACGATCTGGTTCAGAACTGGGGTTTCAGCGCCATTCTTCTCGCCAACGGCGCGTGGAAGGACCGGCCGCTGCCTGTGGACGGAATCGATCAGTACGTCGACAAGGGCCTCATTTACCAGAACCCGTTCATTTACTGGTTCAACCACAAGAATGAAAAGGCCTACCCCGGACCCCGATATGTAATTCCCGAGGGGACCATCGTCATCGGCGGAGGGCTGGCCTCGATCGACGTCGTCAAGGCGGTTCAGGTTGACCTTTATGAGGCGGCCCTGCGCTCCAGGGGGATTGAGACGACCATGCTGGAGCTCGAGCACAAGGGCATTCCAGCGATTTGCGCGGCCCATGGCGTCGACCCTGCGGCGCTGGGGGTCAAGGATTGCGTACTTTACTATCGCCGGCGGGCGGTGGATATGCCGGTGGCGCAGCCTCCCGACAACGCAACACCCGAACAGATGGCGAAAACGCAGGCAGTGCGCCAGAAGCTTCTCTCCAAGGTTCTGGAAAAGTTTCGGGTCCGTTTTTTCGAGTGTCACTTGCCCACCGCCGCGATTACCGAAGGGGACCGGCTGGTCGGCCTTCGTTTTGTGCAAACCCGGGTGGAGGGGAGGAATGCGCATCCGATTCCAGGGACGGAAACGGATGTCCTGTCCCCCCTGGTGATCTCTTCCATCGGCAGCGTCCCGGAACCCATCGCGGGCGTTGAAATGAAGGGCGACTTTTACCGTTTTAAGGATTGGGACACCGGAGAATATGCACCTGCCGAGCGCGTGTTTGGAGTGGGCAATGTCGTCACCGGGCAAGGCAACATTGCCGTCTCACGCAAGCACGCCGCCTTCGTCGCCAGGCATCTGGTGGAGAACTACCTGGGGATCGGAGATGGCGAGCGGGACATTTCACCTGCCTATAGAGGAGCGGAAGACCGGGTGCGCCAGCAACTGGAAAAAGTGGAGGCTTCGCTTCAGCGCCACGCTCCGCTGGCCCCGGAGCAGGTGAATACAATACTGGAGCGAGTCGGCAGCCGTCTCCACCAGCTTGGCTGCGCGGGCTACCGGGAATGGATCGACAAGGTCACTCCGCCCGATCTGGAGTGAGCGGCGTTGCCCTTCGCAGAGAATGCGCAGATCTTGTAGTAATCCGGTTAGCCATTTGGTTGCCGCTCTGCCGCGCTAAGAACTCTGCGTAGCAAGTTGGAAAGTTCTTGTTTTTTGCAAAGATGTTTCGTGACCCGAGACCGAAATTGCCTCTGGAGTCTTTCGCCCGGAAAGGGCGAAGGGAGATTAGCCAGGGCAAGCGCGTAGAGCGCGCGGCCCCTGGGTGCGGGGAGATTTCTTGAAATATTAGGGCGCCCTGGAGGGGCGCAGAAGGGGGAGGTCCGGCCCGGCGCCCCTTCAGGGCGCCCAACCCGATGAAGGTGGCGTTCTCCAGGGGCTGCGCGCTGCGCGCTTGCCCCTGCTAACATCGGCCGCCCTTCCAGGGCACGGTGGCTTTGGTTGCGGCTACGCCGCGCGAAGGCGCGGCGGTGATTGAGGACTGGCGGCCGTTTTGGAGCAAGATCTTTCGGTTCCAGCTCTGCCGAGCGAAGTCTCCGCGGTCAATGAACTCCTCGACACACCGAAAACTCATTGGCTCGGCCCTTCTTGAGGCGGGCCTTGGGGCGCCCCTCTTCCCTTCATCGGCCGGAGTTGCAGGAGAGAAGGGCCAGGGCTGCATACCGCTCGGCCGGGATTTCTTCGGGCCGCACCGACGGGGAAATTCCCGCAGCCGCCAATAAACCGGCCGAAAACCGGGATCCCTTCAAATTATTCTGGATAGTCTTTCGACGCTGCCCGAAAGCCTGCTTCAGCAAATCCTTCAAAACGGCCCAGACGGCCGGGTCATAGCTCCAGTCGGACCGATGCGTCAGGCGAAGCACCCTTGAATCGACCTTGGGACAGGGAGTAAAGGCCGCCGGCGGAACCCGAAATCCCTTCTCAACTTCATAGGCGAGCCGGCAAATACAGGAAAGATAGCCAAAGTCTTTGGATCCCGGACCGGCGTCGATTCGCTGCGCAACCTCCTGCTGCACCATGAAGATCATTTCAGAGAAAAAAGGGCGCCATTCCGGCTCCGCAAATCGCAGCACCAGGTGCGTGGCCACGCTGTAAGGAAGATTGCCGAAGACCTTGCGTCTCCCGAAACAGGCGATCCGACTCGGGTCAAAGACCCGTATGTCCCCCACGTGAAGCTGCGCCTGTGGATACCGAGTAAACAACGGAACCAGCCAGGTGGCGGCAAGTGCTGCATCCAGCTCCACGGCAACCAAGTCGCTGCTGAGCTCGAGCAGACTTCGGGTCAGAGCCCCCGTGCCCGGGCCGATTTCCATCAAAGGCTCCCCTGGCTTTACGCGACCGAATTGGACAATGCTGCGGATAGTTGTTGGGGCGTTGAGAAAGTTTTGACCCAGTGCTCTCCTGGAGTGATTCATTTTTTGATTGTATGTTAAGATTTAGGTTTTGTTTATATGATCTATTTGCAGGATCTAGACGAAGTTCATCACTGATCCGCGACCGTGAGAGCGGCGCGGAATCTCAATGCGTTAGCGCGCCGCTTGCCGGCGCGCGCGCTTCTGTGACGAACAGAACTTAGACGACCCAGACGCGCAATCCAAGGAGGAGATCGATGAGCGGCAATATTTTAGAAGTTACCGACAGTAACTTCGAGCAGGAAGTTCTCAAGGCGGACAAACCGGTTCTGGTGGATTTTTGGGCTGACTGGTGCGCGCCCTGCCGCATGCTGGCCCCGACGGTCGAAGCGATCGCGGAGCAATACCGGGACCGGGCCAAGGTTGCCAAGCTGAATGTGGACGACAACGGTACGACCTCTGCCCGGTACAACATCAAAGGAATCCCGACGCTGTTACTTTTCAAAGGCGGAGTCATCAAGGATCAGATCGTCGGCGCCACATCGAAAGAAAACATTTCCAAGATGATTGAGGCGCAGCTCTGAGCAACATCGTCATCGTCGGTACACAATGGGGCGACGAAGGCAAAGGCAAGATCGTCGACCTGTTCAGCGAGAAATTTGACGTTGTGGCCCGATACCAGGGCGGGCACAACGCCGGCCACACGGTCACGGTCGGAGGAAAGAGATACGTCCTGCACCTGATCCCCTCCGGCATCCTGCATCCGGGTAAAGTTTGCGTGATCGGCAACGGGGTGGTGGTGGACCCGATGGCGCTGCTCGAAGAGATCGAGACGCTTCAGAACCTGGGAATCTCCGCCGAAGGACGGTTGTTCGTCTCCGATCGCGCGCATATGATCATGCCCTACCATCGGGCCATGGAAGCGGGAGAGGAAACCGCTCGCGCCGATCGCGCCATCGGCACGACCTCCCGGGGCATTGGACCTTGCTACGAGGACAAGATGGGACGGCGGGGTATTCGCATGGGCGACTTCTTCAGCGACGAGCGGTTCGCCGCCAAGATTCGCGAAAACGTAAGACTGAAGAACTCCGTGCTTCAGGAAGTGTACGGGCGAGAGCCTCTGGACGCCGAGGATACCCTGCGGGAATATCGCGCCGTCTGCGAAAAGATCAAGCCGTTCATCACCGACACGGCTGAGTACTTGAACCGGCAGATCAAGAAGGGGAAGCGGGTCCTTTTTGAAGGAGCCCAGGGAACCCTCCTCGATGTCGATCACGGCACCTACCCGTATGTGACGGCCTCCAACGCAACGGCGGGCGGCGCCTGTACCGGAACCGGGGTCGGCCCCACGGCAATCCACGGCGTGGTGGGCATCGCCAAGGCGTACACCACTCGAGTCGGCGCCGGACCTTTTCCCACCGAGCTGACCGACTCGGTGGGAGAGCATCTCCAGGCGCGCGGAGCCGAATTCGGCGCTTCGACCGGCAGACCGCGCCGCACCGGCTGGTTTGACGCCATGGTGGTTCGCTACTCATCGCGCATCAACAACGTGGATACGCTGGTGATTACCAAGCTGGACGTCCTGGACGAGCTGGGAGAGATCCGAATATGCACCGGCTATACGATGGGGGGCCGGCGACTTGAGGGGTTTCCCACCGACATCGATACCCTGGAACAATGCCAGCCTGTCTACGAATCGCACCCCGGATGGCTGTCAGACACGAGCGCCGTCAACCGATACGCCGCCCTCCCGCCACCGGCCCGCCGATACCTGGAACGCCTTTCCGCCCTGATTGAAACCGACATCTCGGTGATATCCACCGGCCCGGACCGCTCCGAAACCATCATGTCCGATGAGAACAGCAAGTTGAGGAAGCTGCTGCTGACCGCAGATTATTGAAAGCAGCCGACGCCCGACGTGAAACGCGAAACCTGGAGTTTCGAGGGAGGCAGTCGCTGGCGGGGGGGCCTGGCTTTGGCCGTTGTTCTGCTGCTGGGCGCTTTACTGCGCTTCCATGCCCTGACCCAAAAGAGCCTGTGGGAAGACGAAATCTTCTCTTTTAATGCCCTTGGGATTTACCGGCTGGGCCAGCCCGTGGCGCCGCCCGCCTCACTCGCTTACAACGCCATCGCCTACTACCACGACGACAATCATCCCCCTTTCTTTTTTCTCCTTTTCGGGATCTGGCTCAAACTGTTCGGTGCCAGCGCCTTGGCCGCGCGCTCCCTGCCGGCGCTGATAAATCTCGCAACGCTTCCCTTCTTCTACCTGCTGGCCCGGCGAATTTTCAAAGAGACCCTCACGGCGTTGGCTGCCTGCTTCATTTTCGGATTCTCAGCCTACCTGGTTGGCTACTCCCAGGAGGCGCGGATGTATCCGCTGGTACTGCTGTTTTCCGTGCTTTCCATGCTGTTTTTTGTTGCCATGGAGCAGGGAGGGGATTGGCGATCTCATGTGGGATTCATTCTGGCGTCGGTCCTGGGTCTGTACACGCATTACTACTTTGCTTTTCTGATTTGTTTCCAGATCGTCTACTGGTTTTTCTACGGGGGCGTTCGATTCCGGGCTTTCTTTCTGGACCTCTGCGCAATCGGCCTGGGG
>JACQGG010000250.1 GCA_016199665.1 Acidobacteriota bacterium
ATACACGATTTCGCCTGCTGGCCATGGTCTTGACGGCGATTCTCCTTGTCGGCGACGGCTGCACCAGGAATGCGCCTGCCCTCACATCCGCCCACGCCAGGCAGTTCATCGACCATGCCAACCAGGTGATGCTGAAGCTGGGCACAGAGCAGCAGCAAGCCCGCTGGGCCTCGGAGACCTACATCACCGACGATACGCAGGCAATCAGCGCCCGGGCGAATCAGGCCTATATCGACGCCATCGCCGGACTTGCGAAAGAGTCGGCCCGGTTTGACCGCGTCGATGTGCCGGCGGACATTCGCCGCCAGCTCGACCTGCTGAAACTGTCGCTGGTGATGGCGACGCCCTCGGATCCGAAGGAGGGGGAAGAGTTGACGACGATCGCGGCCCGGATGGAGGCCGCCTATGGCAAAGGGAAATGGTGCGAAGACCCGAACAAGCCGGAGAGTTGCCTTGACATCATCCAGATCACGCGGATCATGGCGAACTCACGCGACCCGAAGCGGCTCCGCCAGGTCTGGGAAGGCTGGCACACGATCTCGCCGCCCATGAGAGCCAACTATGCCCGTTTTGTCGAGCTTTCCAACAAAGGAGCCGGGGAGCTGGGCTTTGCCGATACAGGCGCCATGTGGCGCGCCAAGTACGATATGCCGCCGACCGATTTCACCCGGGAGCTCGATCGGCTGTGGGATCAGGTCCGGCCGCTTTATCTCAAGCTCCATGCCTATGTTCGGATGAAGCTGCATGACAGGTACGGCGATATTGTCTCCCGGGCGGGTCCGATTCCCGCGCATCTGCTCGGGAACATATGGGCGCAGGATTGGGCAAACGTCTACCCGCTGGTGGCGCCCGCAGGCGCAGATCCCGGTTACTCGCTCGCCGAGATCCTCAAGCGCCGGAACATGCCGCCGCTTGACATGGTGCGAACAGGCGAGCGCTTCTTTACCTCGCTGGGACTGGCGCCGCTCCCTGATACGTTCTGGGAGCGATCGATGTTTGTAAAACCCCGCGACCGGGACGTAGTGTGCCACGCCAGCGCATGGGATGTCGACCAACTTGAAGATCTGCGCATCAAGATGTGCATCCAGCAGACCGCCGAAGACTTCGCCACGATTCATCACGAACTGGGACACAACTTCTATCAGCGCGCCTATAAGGATCAGCCGGTCATCTTCCGCGACAGCGCCAATGACGGTCTCCACGAGGCGATCGGCGACACAATCGCGCTCTCGGTGACGCCGGAGTATCTGGTCAAGATCGGGCTGCTCGGCAAGGCGCCCGACGCGTCGCGCGACCTGGGCCTGCTCTTGTCGCGGGCACTCTCCAAGATCGCGTTTCTGCCGTTCAGCCTGCTCGTTGACCAGTGGCGATGGCAGGTATTCGCCGGGAAAATTGCGCCGGCTGACTACAACAAGGCGTGGTGGCAGCTTCGCCTGAAATATCAGGGAGTGGCGCCGCCGGCGCCGCGCGATGAGGAGTTCTTCGATCCGGGCGCGAAGTACCACGTGCCGGCCAACACTCCTTACACGCGTTACTTCCTGGCCGATATCCTGCAATTCCAGTTCCACCGGGCGCTGTCGAAGATCGCAGGCTGCACCGGGCCGCTCAACCGCTGCACCATCTATGAAAGCCGGCAAGCCGGTCAGCGGCTCAACGCCATGCTTTCCATGGGCCTTTCGCGTCCGTGGCCGGAGGCACTCGAGGCGCTCACCGGCAGCCGCCAGATGGACGCCAGTGCGATTCTGGACTATTTTGCGCCTTTGGATCAGTGGCTTGATTCGCAGGTGAAGAGCCACCCCATCGGTTGGTAGCCTAAGAAATGCGTAAGAGAACCTCATGGACCATCCTTTTGCTTTCGGGTCTTACCTTGGCTTTGATTTATTTTCTCGTTTATCGGAGTGAGCAAGGAAAGAAGATCGAGGCCTACGAAGCCCCCCGGGTTCCGGTGTCCGGCGGGGCCGGCGGCAGACTTCCCGATGCGGAATTGAAAGTCCTGGCCAAGGCGGCAGTGCGGGGCACTGAGGGGGATACCGCGCTTGGGAAGGTAAGACCGGGCCAAAAAGTGCTGCTTGAGATAAGCGATGGCCAGGATATGAAGCTGCTTGCCGAGATTATTGCGGCATACAAGGAGAGGGGAGTCCATGCGGACTACGTTTACGATTCTCGGATGGTAGAGCAAATGCTGGGTATCCCGAAGGCTGAGGCTTTGGACAGAGGAATTTTGAGAGTGGCGGGGGAAGGCGGGGGGAGTGGACCCAGAGATGGTTACATAGAATCTTTGTGGTTCCCTACTCTTCTTCCCCAGAACCTGAAAAAGGAGGCGGAAGAGTTGCAGAAGAAGGGCGACAGCTCCATCGGAGGAAGGGATATAACGGGAATGCAGGGGGTAGGGGCAATGTACCGAAGCGCGATCCGAAAGTACCTGGACCTCCATCCCGAATACCATGCATTCTTCGGCGGCCGTCCCAATCGCATCTACATGATCTCAGAGCTGGGTCAAAAGTGGTTCGGCTATTTCGCCTACAGGAGTCCAAGCAACATGGGTGGACTCTTGGAGAGCAAGTACCCGAGCGACGTCTGGCGGCTGATCATCGAAAGAACGATTGAAGTGATCCCCTGGATTGAGAAGGTGCGCGTCACCGACCCCGAAGGAACCGACTACGGGTTTTCGATGACCGCCGAGCAAGCGGAGCTCTGGAGCAGAGGAGCAAACATCATGGGGGCCGTCTATATGTCCCCTTACCAGGCGAGCCGGGAGCTCTATGCCCTGGAGCGCTGGAGAGGTCAAGTCGTCCCTGACGTAGAAGGAGTAGTCGCTGGAACCGTCAATCATAGCGGCTACTATCCTCAGATCAAGCTTTACCTGAAAAAAGGGATGGTGGATCGGCTTGAAGGAGGGGGGAGATTCGGGGAGCTCTGGCGCATTCTGATGGCCCAGGAGCGGATCCAGAAGCTGCATTACCCGCTGCATCCCTATCCGGGGTTCTTCTACTTTTGTGAAGCGGTGATGCAGACCCATCCAAAGGCGGCCAATCCCGAGGCGATCCATTATGGGTTTGGAGTCGGTAATTTGTCGCCCGAGGTGGAGGCGTATGCCAAGAAAAACAACGTTCCTAATTGGCATGGCTTTCATGTCCATCAGTACTTCACAACTTACGAAGTGAAGACGAGAACCTCAGAAAAGCGGTTTAAGATCATGGATAAGGGGCACCTGACGGCCTGGGATGACCCCGAGGTCAGGGCGCTGGCACGAAAGTATGGAAAGGTGGACGAAATCTTGAGGAAAGCCGTGGTTCGTGCGATTCCGGGGATTAATGTTCCAGGGGTCTACGAGAAAGATTACGGCAACGCCCCCCTGCCTTATGTCAGGCGCGAGGCTCAGGAAATCAAAGACGGGACTTATCCGTATCTGTACACTCCGGAGTGGGCGGGCGTCAGATTCGTGCTTCAATAACCGCCCCTTTGGTTGTCTCAGCCGCGAGTTTTCTTCTTGACAGAACATGCGGTTTGTTCAAGAGTGAGCTTCTAAGAGTTCACTTTTCTTGAGAGGGAGATATGACTGAGAAGATCCAACATTGGATGTTATTTTGTACTCTATCACTCTTGCTGGCTCCGACCGCATTGTCCCAATCGCCCCAGGACATTGCGCCGGAAGTTTTGGCCTACGCGGACATGGTCTTCTACAACGGCAAGGTGCTGACGGCCGACCCAAAGTTCACTGTCATGCAGGCGGTTGCCATCCGAGATGGAAAGATCCTGGCCGTGGGGGAAAGTTCAAGGATCCTGCGGACGGCGGGGCCCAAGACGGTGAAGATTGACCTGAAGGGAAATTCCTTGATTCCTGGATTCTACGAGGTCCATGCCGACGCCAACTTTGTCGGGAATCATGGTCCCGGCGGACCGTATGGAACCGAGGGGCTTTCTCATGCTGAGTTTCCCAACCTCGACACCGGATTGCGGAACATCAAGAAAATGGTCGAAGCGGCCAAACCTGGCGAGTGGGTCCAGATCGATATCCCCATTACCACGTTGACGTACGATGAGCGTAATCTCAATCGCTACGTGCTCGATACGGTGGCTCCCAACAATCCACTGCTGGTCAATTATGCCTTGGACAGTGTGGTCAACAGCCTGGCGTTGAAAGAGCTGCTGAAGGGCGCGCCTGCGGACCTGGTTGGCGTTGTCAAGGACGACAAAGGAGAGCCCAATGGCCAACTGCGGGGTTATGCCCACGGCCGGCTGACCTATGAAACGATACCCTGGCCCAAGGATCTGGAGAAGCTGGTGCAGGAGCAGAAGGGGATATTTCTCAAGGCGGTTTCCAACGGGGTTATCAGTATCGGGGGGCAGATTAACGGGCTTTCCACGACCTTGGTGCACACCCTCTGGGAGCGCGGCGAGCTTCCCCTCCGCATCCGGCTGGCCCATGACTTTCCCAGGATGAACAACAACGCAGAGGCCTTCCTGAAGCGGATCGGAAACCTCATGGGCGTTGGGGATGATTGGTTTAAGATCGGCGGAGGATCGATCATGTCGCTGGACGGCACTCCGGACAGGGCGGGCGTCTTGACTCTCAAACCGAAGCTGGCCGAACCGCCCAACGCGGGCGCCTACGGGCAGTTCGGCGAGAGCAAGTGGGAGCTGGCCGCGCCCGGTCTGGATTGGAAGAAGTACAGCGATTACAATTCGCTTATCCTCGCCAACCGCTATGGGTGGAACATCACTGACCTGCACACTCGGGGCGACCGGGGAGTGGAGATCCTCCTGGAGGCTTTCGACGAGGCCAACAAGGACCGGCCCGTCAAGGGGAGAGGATTCGGGATGGTGCATGGCGACATGAGGTCGGAGGAGCAGATCAGGAGGCTGGCTCAATACGATGCGATGATGTCGGAGAATCCCAAATATCTCTTCCTGGAGACGCGCGTCGCCGATCTTTACAAAGTTCAGTACGGCGCGGATGCGATCCATCGGATGTTTCCTGTCCGAGGCATGATCGACGGAGGCCTCAAGCCGGTCATCGAAAACAATCACCGCTGGGCGGACGCGTCCGATGGAAAGGCGGACACCCCCCCGGGATTCAGCTACCTGTCGCTGCTGGAAAAATTTGTAACGCGCAAGAATGAGATCAACGGTCAGGTCTGGGGCGCTGACCAGAAGGTCACGCGCCAGGAGGCGCTCTGGATGGCCACCAGTTGGGCCACCCGGTTCTATTACGGCGATGAGAAGATCCTGGGAACCGTCGAGACCGGCAAGCTGGCTGACCTTGTAGTCTTGGGAGGAGACTATATGGGCGTGCCCGAGGACAAGATCTCGGACATTCCGGTGCTGATGACCCTGGTGGGCGGTAAAGTGATGTATGAGAAAGAGGGGAACCCGCTGAGGCAATAGCGGTCTCCTTGCCGGGCCACTTCCGGGCTCGTCTGCAGCTCCAGCTTGGCGGCTGGTGAATGTGAAAAGAGTCTATGTCAGGCTTTTTTGGTTTGTGGAAGCGAAGCGAGACGCCGGCCGCTTCCCGCTCGGAAACTGAAACCGTCCGCAAGATTGTCGAGGCGCTCGATCGGATGGAGCCGGATCAGGCTCGCTACACTGCTGCCTTTGCCTTCATTCTCTGCCGGGCGGCGCGGGCGGATTTGGACATTGGCGACGCGGAAGCGCGTGCAATGGAGCGCATCGTGATGGAGCGCGGCGGCTTACCCGAAGAACAGGCGATCCTTGTGGTTCAGATGGCCAAGACCCAGAATATTCTGTTTGGCGGCACCGAAGACTTCCTGGTCACCAGAGAATTCAACAAGATCGCCACCCGGGAACAGAAGCTTGCCCTGCTGGACTGCCTGTTCTCCGTGTCGTCTGCGGACCAATCCATCTCCACCGTCGAGGACAACGAGATCAGCAGGATCTGCAACGAGCTTCTGCTTAGCCGCCAGGACTTCATCGCCGCCCGCTCCGCTTACCGGCCTTACCTTGCCGTGCTGAAAAAGCCTACCGCTCCCGGCGAAGACGCCTGATTTTCCTCTGCCCCTTGCGTCGTGCCGTCTTCCGATCGGCGCAATGCGTCGGGCCGCGGGGCTGGCTGCTGACTGCCGATAACGGATAGCTCCCAGGATACTTACGGGGGGATTCCCCTCCACTCACGGCTCGTCCCGCCAGTGATCGATTCGGCGAGCGTGGTAATGTGGCGGGTTGAAGAGCTGGACGGTTCGTTGCTTGAACAACCCGACCAGAAGCAACCCGGTGATGAATCCGCCGATATGGGCAAACCAGGCGACTCCTCCGCTTGCCTGTCCCAGGCTTACGGTCCCCTGAAGAAGCTGAAGCAAGAAGTAAAAGCCCAGCACAAATCCCGCCGGAATGTACATCAGCCGCGTAAAGAAGCCCAGCGGAATCAGAACCAGGACCTGAGCCCGCGGATACAACAAAATGTAAGCGCCCAGGACGGCCGAAATGGCGCCACTCGCGCCGATGGTTGGAACCGGCGAGGTTACATCCGTCAGGAAATGCGACAGGGACGCGGCAACGCCGCCGATGAGGTAGAACACGACAAATCGTCCGTGGCCCATGGCATCCTCAATATTGTTGCCAAAAATCCAGAGGTAGAGCATGTTGCCGATCAAATGCATAAAGCCGCCATGCAAAAACATGCTCGTCAAAATGGTGAATGACGCGGGAATGGCTACCAGGTCCAGCGGCAAAGATCGAGAGCCGAAGATAACCGCCGGAATGGCGCCATATTGGTACACAAAAAGCTCGCCTTCCGCCGGCCCCAGTGAAATCTGGTACAGGAACGCAAGGACGTTCAGGGCGATCAGCCCCACTGTCATTGCTGGCCGGATCGTGGTTGGATTGTCATCGCGTAAGGGGATCAATCTTTTTCCACCTCACCAGAACTTCCGATACGTGAGCTTGAACTGCAGATCCTGGTTCTGGCGGATGAGCCTGCCGTCAACATCAGCGCGGCCGTCGCTAAATACCAGGAACAGATTGCTGTCCTCCCCGTAAATCAGATGAAATCGAACCTGCGTGGCGAGCTCCCCGAGCAGGCCATTCCATTGGACGAGGGTGTCGGCCAGCAGTCGCGCCTGGAGGGGAAGGGTCAGGCGCCCGCGCCAGAGGTGACTGGCAAAACTTCCCTGGGACAATGCCACGTCGTTCAACTCGTAGTCGCCGCCCAGGATGAACTGGGGAAACGCCCGCCATGTTGTGGAAATCAGCAATCCTGTCCGGTTCCCGCCGTAGAAGTGGCCCCCCTGGAGCTGAACTTTACTGGAAAGAGGGCGCCCTGTGTAACCTTCGTAGGTGATCATCCAGCGATTGAACCCGTAGTCTCCGGGCGGGATGACGATGTTCTTGCGGGGATTGATTCGGAAAGGCTCATCATCTGGGTCCAGGCGCTCGAAGTTCAATTCGGCTCGGAGGCGGACAATATCGCCGGAATCGAGTTCATCGGAGGCTTCCAGTGCCCAGAGCCGCGTGTCCAGCCGTCCATCCAGATCGGTAGCGTACTGCGACTGCCCGACCAGGTCGATCTTTCGGGCATACTTTCGATTGGGCCTCCAACCCCGGCGCACCTTTACATCGTTTCGCTGGATCTCTCCCCGGCGCACAAAGCCAAGTGCGGGATTAAAATCCCGGTCGACGCGCAGCGTGCGCAGGTTCAATTCCCATAGATCCTGGTTATAAATGAGCCCGCTTGTAAAGGCGGTCGGATGCCGCGCCAGTTTACCATCGTCCACGACAGCCAGGAAGCCATCCAGACTCAAGTTTCTCCCCAGCCAGAGGAGAACGTCAGGCCCGAACGCGCGATTGACTGCACTGCGGGAGGACAACGAAGTGAAGATGCCTCCGATTTGCGAGCGCCCCCCGATGTTCCACCGAACCCTGGCGGCGCTGAGGTTGGCGCCGGCGCGCCGCTCGTGATTCTTGGTCTGAGTTGTGAGGAGACCCAGATCAAACGGGCCCGCCCTTCCTGTCAGGCGGGCGCCCCCGTGGAGAGGAATCGGCTCCCCCTCTTGCAGTCCAATGCGCCGGCTGAAAAACAACTGCAGATCCATGGGAATGCCGAAATCAAACAGTTGGGCGTTTTCCAGGAAGAACTCGCGCTTTTCCGGGAAGAAGAGGGGAAAGCGCGTCAGGTTGACCTGCCGGTTGTCGGCTTCGACCTGAGCAAAATTGGTGTTGTAGGTAAGATCCGCCGTGAGCGTGGGAGTCACAGCCATCTTGGCGTCGCCCCCCGCTTCCACTTCAGGATATTCAGCCTCCTGTCCGCGCTTCCTGAAAATGCCACCCGTGATATAGGGGATGACCTGAATATTGCGCCGCATCTGGATGCCGGGCAGCCCTTCCAGGTGCCCGTAGTGCTCGGCTCGCGTACCGGGAAGTCCTGCGGGAATCAGGGCCCAGAATACGCGCTCATTCTTCCGCTTGATGGCCCGCTCCGCATTGAAGCCCCAGATGGAGCTCTCCTCCGCCGGGAAGCGAAGGATGCGGAAAGGGATTCGGAATTCGGCGCTCCAGCCGTCGTCCTGCAGGCGCGTCCGGACATCCCAGACTTCGTCCCATGTTGCGTTCCAAAGGTTGTTGTCGATCTGCGCGTCTTGCTTGGTTGCCCGAGGGCTGGCGGTGAAAACGTATCCCCGCCGATGGTCGTGATAGGTATCAAAAGTGACTCGGACATAATCATCCTTCATCCAGAGCTCGTCATCTCGATACCGAAGCAGCGTTTTTCGAATACCCGACGGATCCGACTCGTGGCAATAGAAACTGACGTACAGGGCCTCCAGATCGTGAACCACTCGAAGTTCCGTCTTTTCACTAGCCGCTTCCCCAAAAACGGGTACTTGCTGTTTAAAGTCATCGATCACTGTGGCGCTTTGCCAGACCGGGTCGGAGGGATCCCCATCGACGACCGGGGGGGTCTTGACGTAAGCGATCCGGTAGACCAGCGAGGAGGTGTTGGAGTCCACCTGAGCCAGCAGGCGCCCTTCGACGACAGCAAGCAGCGCCGCAAGTGCACAGAAAAACCATCTTGCTCCTCCTGGGAAGTGGGTCCGTATCATGGCATGCGTTCTGACCGTCCCGGCGAGTTTATTGACCGTGAGGCTTCGCGCGGCGTAGCCGCAACCCAAGATCTGGTTCTGAACGGCAGTGGATCCGCCCTGACCGCAGAGACGCTGAGGTCTTAGCGCGGCAGAGCCGCAACCAAATGGCCAACCGGGTTACAGCAGAATCTTCGCAGGCTGGCAATAAATTGAGCCTTAGCAATGCGGAGAATGGGCGGAGGTGTTTTCTCTGCGCCGCCTCTGCGTCCTCCGCGCCTCCGCGGTAGAAAAACCTTGCACAAAAACAAGAAGTTGCCAACTTGCTAGGCAGGGCGGGCGGAGGCGCCGCAGAGAAAACAGATCTCTGCGCATTCTCTGCGAACTCTCCGTCCCGGGGGTGATTGAGGTCTGACTGCCGTTTCATCCAGCGGCCCTACTTAAACTTTATGTACAAATTCATCGAGTTCGTCTTGCCCCAGCCGGGCTTGGCGTGCACGACCTGGATGGGAATGGTTCCCGCCTGAGCCAGCATGTCTGCCGGAATCGTCGCCCGCAACTCCGACGGGCTGACTACGTCGGTGGACAGCCATCGCTCTCCGGCCTGAATGACGGCGGAGGAGACAAATTCGCGCCCCTTGACCGTCAGCGCCACCGGGCCGCTCCCTTCCGTGACCAGCGATGGGGAAATGGAGGTCACCAGCTCCGGCGTGTCGCTCAGCGGCTCCTTGCCCGGGAAAGTCAGCCAGTGCTCCCCGGGGTTGGGAATAGGGTTGACAAAATCGTAGTGATAGCCGACCGGCAGCCATCGGCCATTCTGCATGACGCGTTCGATCTGCTTGAAGGCCGTGATGTCCTCCAGGGGGTTTCTGCCCAGCACCAGCAGGTCGGCGAGCTTGCCTTTCTCCAGCGTCCCCAGGTCCTTCCCCTTGCCGAGTATCTCGGCCGGCACCTTGGTTGCAAACTGGATGGCCTGCATTGGCTTTACGCCCGCATCCACCAGGAGCTGCAATTCCCGCCGCGTCGCCACTCCGGGCATCATCGTGGCGTGCCAGATGGAACTGGTGTCCGGGCCGACAACGATCTTGCCGCCTGCTTCTACGAAGGCCTTGACGAACCATTGGTAATTGCGGTAACCGAGCTTCATGAGCGCCTTTTCATCGGCCGTCAGCTTGTCCAGAAGCGTGTAGTCAAGAATGTTGGTGCGAATCACTTCCGGGATGTAGTGCAGTTCGGGTCTGTTGAGCAAAGCCAGATCTTCCTGGTAGTACTCCTCCAGATGGTCGTTGAAATTCCGGAAGAGGTAGATCTGGCACCCTTCAATATAGACCTGCTTCTGGACCATCAGTTTAATGAGGTCCTGCGCCATGCTCCTGTCCATTTTGCCGAAGAGCATCAGCCGCCGCGGGTCTTCAATCCAGAGCCAGTAGTCCGTCAGATCGGGATTGGGACCGCCGGTCTTGGACTCGTTCCATTGGGAGACCTTCGGGAAAACGACGCGACTGCGCCCCTGGTCCACCGCGCGCCAGGCGGGAAGCTCCTTCTCCAGGACCTCCGGCTTGACCGTATCGAGTTCAACGCCCGTGGAATGGACCAAGCCGTTGGCTCCATTGTCGATCGCCTGACGGGCGGTAATGCCGAAGTGGCCTTCAACGACCTTGCCCGCCTTGTGCGCCTCTTCGGCAATGACCTTGACGTTCTCGGGCGGGGTGAGGGTATAAATCTTGACAAAGTCGGCGCCTCGCCCGATCAGGTCGAGGGTGATTTTGCGCGCCTCTTCCGGGGCGCCGAAGAAATCAATCGACTGGACGCGAATGAACATTCGCGGACCGAGAATCTTGCCTTTGTTGATCCCGTCTCGCTGGGCCAGGATCCAGGGGCTGCCGTCCTGCACCCAACCCGAAGTTACGCCGTTTGTGATCAGCAGCTCCGGAAACCAGCTCTTGTAATGCAGGTGCTCGTCCCACAGTCCGGGAAGAATGTACTTCCCGGATACGTCAATAATCTCGGCGCCCGCGGGAGGATTGATCCCCTGGCCAAGCGCCTCAATGCGCTCTCCCCGTACCACCACCACCGCGTTGGGAATGGGCGGGGCGCCGGTGGCGTCAATCACCGTCCCGCCCCGCAGAACAATCGCCTGCCCTTGCGCCTGGCCCGCCAAAATCCCGTGTAAGAGCAACGCCGCGGAGACTATGCCGGCGCTCCACATCCAGGGACTCCCCCGCGACCCTGCCTGCCCTGTCCGGTATTTCATGAGTTTGTTCCTCCGATCCTGTCTGGCCTGACCTCAAATCAGAACGGCGTAGCGCCCGGGATGAAACCGTGCGGGGCGGAACAGAAGTGCCAGTCTGAAGCCTGGGTGTGCGCCTCGGGCAAATTCTTGTTTTTGCAAAGTTTTTCTACCGCGGAGGCGCGGAGGACGCAGAGGCGGCGCAG
>JACQGG010000240.1 GCA_016199665.1 Acidobacteriota bacterium
CCGAATTTTTCCGCGCCGGCGCGATAGCACTGGTCCAGGCCGTTGCTTGCGTAACGCAGGCCGGTCATCGGCTCGGTGTGCGCATAATTCTTCATTCGCAGCTCGATCGGGTCCAGGTTCAGTTTATCGGCGATGATGTCCATCATCTGCTCCATGGCCCAGGCGCCCTGCGTCTTGCCCGGCCCGCGCATGGCGGCGGGGATCGGCATATGCGTGTGAACTGAATAACCTTCAGTGCGGACATGGGGGCAGGCATAGGTTTCAGCGGCAGGATCCTCGCAGCTTCCCCAGTTGGCGTTGCGCTGATAGGCGCCGATCTGGTTGATGGCCTTCAACTGAATCGCCGCCAGCGTTCCATCCTTGCCAACGCCGATCTTGAGCGTCTGCACCGAGGGAGCCCGGTAGAATGCCGAGATAAAATCCTCTTGCCGGGTCAGCACGATTTTGACGGGCTTCTGGAGCTTCTTTGAAAAGAGGGCTGCAATCACGGTGTACTTGTCGCCGCCCCCTTTGCTTCCAAAGCCGCCGCCCATATAGGAGCAGAGGACTCTCACTTTGCCCGACGGGATCTTCAGCGCGCGCGCCACTGCCTCCTGGACTCCGAAGATGCCCTGGGTCGATTCGTAGACGATCAACCCGTCTCCCTCCCAGGCGCAGACGCAGCAGTGGGTTTCCATGCAGGCATGGTGCGCCGGCGCTGTAGTAAACGTCTCTTCAAATATGTGGTCCGCTTCGGCAAATCCCTTGTTCACATCGCCCCGCTGGTAAACTCGGGGTTTTCCGCCAAAAATGTTGCCGCCTTCCTTGACCACGGGCGCGCCGGATCGCATGGCCTCCTCAGCATCGGTGACGGCGGGCAAATCCTGGTACTCGACGCGTACCAGTTGCGCCGCGTCATGGGCAATCTCTTCGGTGACAGCCGCCACCGCAGCCACTTCTTCGCCGACGTAACGAACCTCCCCCTGGGAGAGCAGATCGACCTCATTGCCGATCTTGTAGTCTTTGACATCTTCTGGAAGCAGCACGCCAACCACCCCCGGCAGCGCCAGAGCCGGGCTTGGGTCGATGCGGAGAACGCGGGCGTGAGGACGGGAACTCCGCACAATCCTGCCCCAGACCATGGAAGGCAATTGGATGTCGTGAGTATAGCGGGCGCGGCCCGTCACTTTTTCAATGGCGTCCATGCGCTCCACCGCCTGACCGACGACCGACACCTGCTCCCACTTGGGCAGAGGGTCCTGAGTCTGGACCATCACCTCGAAGGTGCGGCCCTCCACTTCGACCTTTGTGACTACAAACTTCGGCTTCGCCTCTTCAGCCATCTTGTTTCCTGCCAAACTCCTGCAGGGCATCCGGCGGCGGCCGCGACGGCCATCCGCCAGAGCCCGCTTCTAGCCTCTTCGCTTCAGCTCCGCCGCCTGCGCCACCGCCTTGAAGATGTTCATGTAGGCGCCGCAGCGGCATAGGTTGCCCGAGCAGGCCATGCGAATCTCCTGCTCTGTTGGATTCGGATTGCGATTCAACAATTCCTTGGTTGCCATGATCTGGCCCGGAGTACAAAAGCCGCACTGCAAGGCGTCCATTTCAATAAAAGCCTGCTGCAGTGGATCCAGGCGGTCTCCGCTGGCCAACCCCTCAATGGTCTGGATTTCGCTGCCCTCGGCCCAAAGCGCCAGATTGCTGCAGGCGTAAACCGGTTTTCCGTCCAGCAACACGGTGCAGGCGCCGCACTGGCCCCGGTCGCATCCGATCTTGGCGCCGGTCAGCCCCAGTTCATTCCGCAAGACTGAGGCCAGCGTCCTGCGGTTTTCAACCACCAGCCGGTGCTGCACCCCGTTGACTCTCAGCGTGATCACCGACTGGTGTTCGCTGCCGGGACCGGAGCCGACCACTTCCGCCTCCGCCCAGGGAATCGCCACTTGGGTCAGGACGGCCGAAGCCGCCACCCCTTTGACGAAAGTCCTGCGTCCAAACTTTCCGGCTTCCGGTTCTGCCGCGTCCTTAGCTTCGTCTTCGTTCAATGCGGTTTCCTCTTGCTTCATATTCCGCAAAAAGATTCTGGAACAGCGTTTGCGTCTCGCCCCGCAGCAGGCCCTCATTTCGCACGGTAACGCGCCGGGCTTTCTGCAGTTGCTTTCTGAGATCCGCGAGGAATTCCTGTTCCCGATTCTCCAGCAGCGCCTCGGCATAATCGACCTGCAGCAGGTCGCAGGCAAGTTCCAGGCCTTGCGGCGCGGGCAGCGCCGTGCTGCTTCCAATGCGCTGGAAGAACTCCCGGCGTTTCATGCAGTGCCCTCCGCGAGCTTTAGAAGCGTGCTTTCCACCAGGTTGCGTACCAGGGGAACCTTGTAAGCGTTTTGCTTCAGCGGCCGTGCGCCTTCAATCGCAAGCTGGCCGGCGTGCCGGGCCAGTTCCGCGTCAATGCGGTTTCCGCGCAACAATTCTTCGGCTCGCGGCAGCCCCCAGGGCACCGGCGCGACTCCGCCCAGCACCAGCCGCGCGGCCCGGCAAATGCTTTGCTCCACCTGCAGCGCAACGGCAACGCTGGCAATCGCGTGGTCCCAGGAGCGGCGCTCGCGGACCTTGACATAGGCGCTGCGCATCGCGGAAGGGGGAAGCGGGAGGCTCACTTCCGCGAGGATCTCTCCCTCTTCCAGCACGTTCTCTCTTGCGGGGTCCTGGCGCGGTGAGACGAAAAAATCAGCCAGGGGCATGCTGCGCCGTCCTTTCGGACCGGCCAGCGTCACACGCGCCCCCAGCGCAATCAGCGCCGGCGCCGTTTCCGACGGATGAACGATGAAGCTTGGCCCACCGCCAAAAATGGCATGGAGGCGATTCTCGCCCGTGGCTGCGAAGCAGACGTTTCCACCGGCCTTAAAGCAGCTAAAACCCTGGCGGAAATACCAGCACCACGGTCTCTGGCAGAGATTTCCGCCCAGGGTTCCCACGTTGCGGATCTGCGGGGATGCCGCTACTTCGGCCGCCTGGGCGAGCGCCTGATATCGGCTGCGGATCAGCGGGTGAGTGTCAATCTCCGCTAGAGTTGTCAGACCGCCGATGGCCAGGCCGTCAGATGTCTCCCGGATGTACCGCAAATCGCGGAGGCCTTTCAGGTCGACGACCACGTCGGGCCGGTCCAGCCCTTCCTTGAGCATGCCCACAAGATCGCTGCCGCCGCCGACCAGGCTGACTTTCTTTCCCTCCTGGCGCTTCTTCTGAATGAGAGCCAGAGCCTGTTCCAGTTTGTCCGGTCTGGCATGCTCAAAATTCTGCATGGGGGTCCCAAAAATAACGCGCTAATCGGGAGAGCTTAAGGCTGCAAGACAGCCTTGTCAAGATTATCTGCAAGGTCGGTAGTGTCCTAGGAATGTGTTGCTGCTGGAGGGATTTACCTTTGTGGGATCAACACCTGTCGTTTTGCGGCCAGCTCTTTCCTTTGAGAAACTCTTTTGTAGATAAAAGTGCCGGCGAGCACAGCGGCATCTGTGATTATGATTGACAATCCAGCCACATCCTTGCCGATTGCTACGAGGAAGAACCCGCCTATAATTGCCGCAAGCGCCAGAAGAAACGCGAATAATTGCCCTCTACTCTCATTACGAATATTGGATTTAACTACAGATTTTTCAATATCTTGCCTGTGGTTTGACTGGCTTTCAGCCATCGCCACAATTCTTTCCCCACAACCTGGAAAGACTTCATTGTATTTCAGGAGCATTGAAGGAGGCGGGAGGGGACCGGAGAAAGTTAATTGCTGAGTGTGCGTCAATGAAACTAACCGCTTATCTTTCTTGCTCATGCCTCCTGCAAGATTTCCTTGGATGCTTCAATTTTTTCGTTTTCCGCTTTAAATTGATTGATGGCATCACGAAGATCCTGACCCGTCATTCTCCAATCTAAATAAATTGCCAATGCATCTGCCTGTTCCGGCGTCAAACTTCTGTTGTATTCCGTTATGAGACCCCAAAAATCGATAACTCTAGCGACTCCGGTAGAAAAGGAGGGTTCAGTGAACAGAAAATCGGTTTTAATGCGGTCACCCATGAAGCGATTATAGTTTCAGCCCGGAATGCCTGTCAAGATCAACACAAAGTTAGGACAGTACCCGCAAGGTCCGCAAGGTCCGGCAAAACCCTCTGCATGATTGAGGTCATTGAGTCCGGGCGATTCACCCAGGCGTCCCGATCCAAGCCGCGTGTAGCGTCCAACAAAGAACTGGACTAAGGCGGTCAGCCGTCAGCCATCAGCGGTCAGCCAATCAGCCGTCAGCCGTCGGCCCGTCAGCGGGCAACCGTCAACATTCGGCAGCAGAAGCTGACCGCTGAATGCTGATGGCTGATCGCCCAGTCCAGTTGTTTATTGGACAC